>NZ_JBHTST010000062.1:0-42882 GCF_042794995.1 Streptomyces sp. NPDC056503 | reverse complement strand
GTTTCGTCGATGCGAAACCGCCCCGGGCCCTCCTGCCGACGGGTGTCAGCCCATGAACTTCTTGAACTCGTCCGGCAGCTCGAAGTCCTGCGGGACCTGGCCCGCGCCGGGCAGCCCGAGGGCGCCGCCCTGCTGGGCCTGCTCCCGCTTCTGCTGGGCGGCCTGCTCCTCGGCCTTCCGCTTCATCGGGTTGCCGCTCTTGCGCTTGCCCTTGGCCTGCTTGATCTGCTTCTTCTGCCGGCCGGGGCCGCCGCCCATGCCCGGGATGCCGGGCATGCCGGGCAGGCCGCCGCCCTGGGCCATCCGGGACATCATCTTGCGGGCCTCGAAGAACCGCTCGACCAGGCCCTTCACGGCGCTGACCTCGACGCCGGAGCCCTTGGCGATACGGGCGCGGCGGGAGCCGTTGATGATGTTCGGGTCCTGGCGCTCGGCCGGGGTCATCGACTTGATGATGGCGGCGGTACGGTCCACGTCCCGCTCGTCGATGTTGGCGATCTGCTCCTTCATCTGCCCCATGCCGGGCAGCATGCCGAGGAGCTTCGAGATGGAGCCCATCTTGCGGACCTGCTCCATCTGGGCGAGGAAGTCGTCCAGGGTGAAGTCCTGGCCCTGCTTCGACGCGAGCTTCGAGGCCATCTTGGCGGCCTCTTCCTCGTCGAAGGTCTGCTGGGCCTTCTCGATGAGCGACAGCATGTCGCCCATGCCGAGGATGCGGGACGCCATGCGGTCCGGGTGGAACGCGTCGAACTCGTCCAGCTTCTCGCCGTTGGAGGCGAACATGATCTGCTTGCCGGTGACGTGCGCGATGGAGAGCGCGGCACCACCGCGGGCGTCGCCGTCGAGCTTGGAGAGCACGACGCCGTCGAAGCCGACGCCGTCCCGGAAGGCCTCGGCGGTGTTGACCGCGTCCTGACCGATCATGGCGTCGACGACGAAGAGGATCTCGTCGGGGCTGACGGCGTCGCGGATGTCCGCGGCCTGCTGCATCAGCTCCTGGTCGATGCCGAGGCGGCCGGCGGTGTCGACGACGACGATGTCGTACATCTTCGACCGGGCGTACTCGATCGAGTCCTTGGCGACCTGGACCGGGTCGCCGACGCCGTTGCCGGGCTGCGGGCCGTAGAAGGCGACGCCCGCGCGGTCGGCGACGACCGAGAGCTGGTTGACGGCGTTGGGGCGCTGGAGGTCGCAGGCGACGAGCAGCGGCGAGTGGCCCTGCCCCTTCAGCCAGAGGCCGAGCTTTCCGGCGAGGGTGGTCTTACCGGCACCCTGGAGACCGGCGAGCATGATCACGGTGGGCGCGGTCTTGGCGAACCGCAGCCGGCGGGTCTCGCCGCCGAGGATCGAGACCAGCTCGTCGTTGACGATCTTGATGACCTGCTGCGAGGGGTTCAGCGCCTTGGAGACCTCGGCGCCGAGGGCCCGCTCCTTGACGTTCTTGATGAACGCGCGGACGACCGGCAGGGCGACGTCGGCCTCGAGGAGGGCGATACGGATTTCCCGGGCCGCGCTGTCGATGTCCTGCTCGGAGAGGCGGCCTTTGCCCCGGAGGGACTTGAAAGTCGCGCTGAGGCGGTCGGAAAGCGTATCGAACACGGTGGTCGCGATCCTCGGGTCGGGGCGGATGGTCGCCACCCAGGGTATCCGGCCGGGCGGCGACCCTGCCCTTGCCCGTCGGATTGGGCCGACGAGGCCCTCGTCACCCCAGCGCCTCCTCCAGCGCCCGGGCCAGGTCGATCGCCTCCTCGTCCGGGAGGAGGGAGCCGTCCGGGCGGGTCACGTACAGGGTGTCGACGGCGTTGGCGCCGAGCGTGGAGACATGGGCGCTGCGGACCCGTACCGCCGCTCCCTCCAGGGCGCGGCCGATGCGGTGGAGCAGCCCCGGGGCGTCCTGGGCGCGGACCTCCAGGACGGTGGCGAGGCGGGATTCGGCCGGGGCGACGGTGACGCGGGGCGGCGGGGCCTGGACGCCGCGGCGGCGCGGGTAGGCGGCCTCGCGCTCGGCGAGCCGGGCGGGGATGTCGAGGGAGCCGTCCAGGGCGCGCAGCAGGTCGGCGCGGAG
Organism: Streptomyces sp. NPDC056503; assembly: GCF_042794995.1. NCBI lineage: Bacteria > Bacillati > Actinomycetota > Actinomycetes > Kitasatosporales > Streptomycetaceae > Streptomyces > Streptomyces sp. NPDC056503. Next base: position 40,817 of record NZ_JBHTST010000062.1, on the reverse strand, counting down.
CCGGTGGCCCTGGGGCAGCGCGCCGTACTCGGCGGCGACCCGCCAGTCGAGGACGAGGACGGAGCCGGGGCCGGGGCCGAGTTCGGCGGGGAGGTCGACGGCGCGGAGGTCGGCGGCGCGGACGGTGAGCCGGTGGAGGGCGAGGACGCCGGCGACGGCGGGGAGCACGCCGGGCTGGTCGGGCAGGGCGATGACGAGTTCGACGCCGACGGGCTCGGGCTCGTCGGGGTCGAGGGGCTGCTCGTCGCGCGTGTGGAGGGTGAGGGCGGGTTCGCCGGTGCGCAGGGCCTCGACGGCGAGCCGTTCCTGTTCGGCGCTGGGCGCGGCGGCCTCGGGGTCGGGCAGGGGCTCGCCCGCGAGGACGCCGGAGACCCGTTTGACGAGGTCGGCGACGAGGGAGGCGCGCCAGGCGGACCAGGCCGCGGGGCCGGTGGCCAGCGCGTCGGCCTCGGTGAGGGCGTGGAGGAGTTCGAGGGTGCCGACGGTGCCGACGGCGGCGGCGACGGACTGGACGGTGGCGGGGTCGTCGAGGTCGCGGCGGGTGGCGGTGTCGACGAGGAGGAGGTGGTGGCGGACGACGGTGGCGACGGTGGCGGTGTCGATGCGGTCGAAGCCGACGCGGGCGGCGAGGTCGCGGGCGATGGTCTCGCCGGCGACGGAGTGGTCGCCGGGCCAGCCCTTGCCGATGTCGTGGAGGAGGGCGGCGACGAGGAGGAGGTCGGGGCGGCCGACGCGGCGGGTGAGGGAGGCCGCGCGGACGGCGGTCTCGACGAGGTGCCGGTCGACGGTCCAGGTGTGGACGGGGTTGCGCTGGGGGCGGTGGCGGACGCGTTCCCAGTCGGGCAGGAGGCGGGTGACGAGCCCCTCGGCCTCCAGGGCCTCCCAGACGGGTACGGCGGGGGCGCCGGCGCCGAGGAGGGTGACGAGCGATTCGCGGGCCTCGGCGGGCCAGGGCACCGGCAGGGCCTTCGCGGTGGCGGCGAGGTGGCGTACGGCGTGCGGGGAGAGCGGCAGGCCGTGCTGGGCGGCCGCGGCGGCGGCGCGCAGCGGGAGGCCGGGGTCGCGTTCGGGGCGGGCGGAGCGGGCGAGGACGGCCTCGCCGTCCATCTCGACGACGCCTTCGGCGAGCGGGGTGCGTTCGACGGGCTGTTTCCGCTCGCCGGAGCGGCCGCCGAGGAGGCTGCGGAGCCGGGGGCGGGCGGAGCGGGCCTTGAGGACGCGGCCGACCTCGCGCCAGGTGACGTCGGAGGCGTACGTGACGGTGCCGGCGGCCTCGTACACGCCGCGGAGCAGGGTGTCGGCGTCGAGCAGGCCGAGTTCCTTGGCGACGGCGTCCTGTTCCTGGAGGGCGAGGCGGTCGGTGGCGCGGCCGGTGGCGAGGTGGAGGGCGTCGCGGGCGTCGAGGAGGCGGCGGCGGGCGGTGTCGAGGCCGGCGCGGGGGGCGTCGGCGAGCCAGGAGGCGGCGACGGCGCGCAGGGCCTGGGCGTCGCGGAGGCCGCCGCGGGCCTCCTTGAGGTCGGGTTCGAGGAGGAAGCGGAGTTCGCCGGAGCGTTCGGCGCGGTCGCGGCAGAGCTCGGCGAGTTCGGGGAGGCGGCGGGCGGCCTGGTTGCGCCAGTCGGCGAGGACGGTGGAGCGCAGGGCGGCGGCGAGGGCGGTGTCCCCGGCGAGCGGCCGGGCGTCGAGGAGGCCGAGCTGGACCTTGAGGTCCTCGGCGGCGGTGGCGCGGGCCTGGGCGGGGGTGCGGACCGAGTGGTCGAGGGCGAGCCCGAGGTCCCAGACGGGGTACCAGAGGCGGTCGGCGAGGGCGGCGACGGCCTCCTTGGGGGCGCTGCCGTCGTGGAGCAGGAGGAGGTCGAGGTCGCTGCGCGGGGAGAGCTCGGCGCGGCCGTAGCCGCCGACGGCGACGAGGGCGATCCCCTTGGGCGGTGCGGCGGCGGCGAAGAGGCCGGCGAGCCAGTCGTCGGTGAGGCGGGCGAGGGCGCCGCGGCGTTCCGGTCCGGACGGTGCCTTCTCCTGGAGGAGCCGCAGCCGGGCCGCCGCGTAGCCGGGTCCCTGCTCTTCGGTCGCGTCCTGCGGTTCGAGGGTGGTCACCGGCGGCTCCTTCTCTGCGGATGGGGCTGCGGAAACGGCCCGGCGGACCGGTCGGTCCGTCGGGCCGTGCTGCTAGAGGGCGTCGGGTCCGCGCTCGCCCGTGCGGACGCGGACGGCGGTCTCGACCGGGACGCTCCACACCTTTCCGTCACCGATCTTGCCGGTGCGGGCCGCCTTCACGACGACGTCGATGAGCTGTTCGGCGTCCTCGTCCTCGACCAGGACCTCGATGCGGATCTTGGGGACGAGGTCGACGGTGTACTCGGCGCCGCGGTAGACCTCGGTGTGGCCGCGCTGGCGTCCGTACCCGCTGGCCTCGGTGACGGTGAGGCCGTGGACCCCGAAGGCCTGGAGGGCCTCCTTGATCTCGTCGAGCCGGTGCGGCTTCACGACCGCGGTGATGAGCTTCATGCGTCCACCTTCTTGTTCTCCGTGGCAACCGGCGCGGCGACGGCGGTGGTGCGCCCGGAGGCGCCGCCGCCGGCTCCGCTGAAGTCGTAGGCGGTCTCGGCGTGCTCGACCTGGTCGATGCCGGAGACCTCGTCGTCCTCGCTGACCCGCATGCCCATGGTCTTGTCGATGACCAGGGCGAGGATCGCGGAGACGACCAGAGAGTAGGCGAGGACGGCGAAGACGCCCACGGCCTGCTTGCCGAGCTGCTCCAGGCCGCCGCCGTAGAAGAGGCCCTTGGCGTCGGACTGGACGCCGCCGGTGGCGAAGAAGCCGACGAGGAGGGAGCCGATGACGCCGCCGACGAGGTGGACGCCGACGACGTCGAGGGAGTCGTCGTAGCCGAACTTGTACTTGAGGCCGACGGCCATGGCGCAGACGAGACCGGCGATGGCGCCGATGGCGATGGCGCCGAGCGGGGAGCAGGAGCCGCCGGAGGGGGTGATGGCGACGAGGCCGGCGACGGCGCCGGAGGCGGCGCCGAGGGTGGTGAAGGAGCCGTGGCGGAGCTTCTCGTAGGCGAGCCAGGCGAGCATGGCGGCGCCGGTGGCGACCTGGGTGTTGACGAACATGACGGCGCCGACGCCGTCGTCGTTGCCGAGCCACGAGCCGGCGTTGAAGCCGAACCAGCCGAACCAGAGGAGACCGGCGCCGAGCATGACCAGCGGGAGGCTGTGCGGGCGCATCGGGTCCTTCTTGAAGCCGACGCGCTTGCCGATGACCAGGATCACGCCGAGGGCCGCGGCACCGGCGTTGATGTGGACGGCCGTACCGCCGGCGAAGTCGATGACGCCCATCTCGAAGAGCCAGCCGCCGGCGCCCCAGACCCAGTGGGCGACGGGGAAGTAGACGACCGTGACCCAGAGGGTGATGAAGAGGGCCCAGGCGGTGAACTTGACCCGGTCGGCGAGGGCGCCGCTGATCAGGGCGGGGGTGAGGATGGCGAACATCAGCTGGAAGACGGCGAAGACGTACACCGGGATGGTGTAGCCGTCCCAGAGCTCGGTGACGCCGATGCCGCTGAGGCCGAGGTAGTCGGAGGACCAGCCGATGATGCCGCCGGTGTCGGTGCCGAAGGCGACGCTGAAGCCGTAGAGCACCCACAGGACCGTGACGATCCCGAGGCTGATGAAGCTCATCATCAGCATGTTGAGGGTGGACTTGACTCGGACCATGCCTCCGTAGAAGAAGGCGAGAGCCGGGGTCATCAGCATGACCAGGGCGGAGCAGATGAGCATGAACCCGGTGTTGGCGGCGGACAGCTCGGGGGCGTCTGCTGCCAGGGTCGTGATGGCTGGTGCCATCGGCGTCTCCTCGTCGTCGGATGCGGCCTGTGCGGGGCGGGGCCGGCGGTGAGCGGCGGCCTGAGGGGTGGCCGGTTATGGGCCAGAGATTCGCGCAGCGCGGTTTCCGACGATGCCGCTCGATGTTTCGGGGCAGTGACGAAGGGCGGGGGTGTGTTACGTGACCGTGAACACCCGGGTCACGGGGAGGTAACGGGCGTACTCTCCGGCCGGGCCCGGCGGACGCGGGGGCGTCCGGAACGCGGACCGGCCGCGCCGGCGTCCGTGTGTCCTGTGCGGCGGGGGAGCCGAGTCGGGCAGTACGGGACGTCCGGCGCGGCCGGGGTCGTGGGGCTCGCGGGAGCCGGCGGGCCGGTCAGACGGCCTCGGCGGACTCGGGCAGGAGCAGGGTGAGCCGGTCGGTGAGGTCGACGACCTCGGCGACGTCGCCGAAGTCGCGGGCGGCGGTGTCGACGGTCTTGCGGAGCCGGTTGTTGACCCGCTCGGAGCGGATGGAGCGGGCGACCCCGAGGGCCTTCTCGGCGAGGACGACGGACTGCTCGGGTTCCCGCTTGAGCAGGTGGACGGTGGCCATGCCGATGAGGTTGAGGGCGTACGACCGCTGGTGGTCGGGGTCCTTCCCGAAGAGTTCCACGGCCCGCTCCATGACGGGCTCGGCCAGCGAGGCGTAGCTCGGGGAGCGTCCGGCGACATAGGCGAGGTCGCGGTAGGAGTGGGAGTTCTCGCCGTTGAGCTCGGCCTCGGTGAAGAAGCGGATCCAGTCGGGCTCGGGCCCGCCCTCGAAGGCCGCGTCGGCGAAGGTGTCCTCGGCCATCCGGACGGCCCGCTTGCACTTGGAGGGCTGGCCCATGTTGGCGTAGGCGCGGGCCTCCATCGCATACAGCATGGCCTGGGTGCGGGGGGTGGCGCAGTCCCGACTGCCGTACTGGGCCAGATGGATGAGTTCGAGGGCGTCGTCGGGGCGGCCGAGGTGGATCATCTGCCGGCTCATGGAGGAGAGGATGTAGGAGCCGAGCGGCTTGTCGCCGGCCTCCTTGGCGGCGTGCAGGGCGAGGACGAAGTACTTCTGGGCGGTGGGCTGGAGTCCCACGTCGTAGCTCATCCACCCGGCGAGTTCGGCGAGTTCGGCGGCGACGGTGAAGAGGCGCTTGGCGGTGGCGGCCGGCTGGGGCTCCTGGAGGAGGTCGGTGACCTCGTGGAGCTGGCCGACGACGGCCTTGCGGCGCAGTCCGCCGCCGCACTGGGCGTCCCACTTGCGGAACATGGCGGTGGTGGATTCGAGGAGGTCCAGCTCGATGTCGGAGAGCCGGCGGGGGCGGCGCCCGTCGGGTGCCTGGTCGGCCGCGGGTTCGCCGGTGGGGGTGGGCACCAGCCAGCGCTGCATGGGCTCGATGAGGGCGGGGCCTGCGGCGAGCTGGAGCGAGGAGCCGAGGAAGCCGCGCCGGGCGAGCATGAGGTCGCTGCGGGAGAACTCGCTGAGCAGGGTGACGGTCTGCGGCCCCGCCCAGGGGAGGTCGACGCCGGAGACGGAGGGCGTCTGGTGGGCGGTGCGCAGTCCGAGGTCCTCGATGGCGACGACGGAGCCGAAGCGCTCGGAGAACAGCTCGGAGAGGATTCTCGGGATGGGTTCGCGGGGCTGTTCGCCGTCGAGCCAGCGGCGGACGCGGGAGGTGTCGGTGGAGATGTGGTGCGCGCCCATCTGGCGGGCCCTGCGGTTGACCTGGCGGGCCAGTTCGCCCTTGGACCAGCCGCTGCGCACGAACCACGAGCCGAGCCGCTCGTTGGGGCGCTTGCCGGCAGTCGTACCGTCTGTGCCGTTGCCGCCCACTGGAACGCCCCCATCCACCTGATTGCCTGTCGTGCGAACCCCTATCAGAATGCCGCGTCCCGCGGCTCCCCGCCCGGTGTTCCGACTCCTTCGAACGGGAAACCGCCTTGCCTCCGGCATACCCACCCGCGCACGCTCCTCCGGGCTTCGGGTACCGAAAGTAATCCTACGATCACCCCTGCGGTGAGGGCGTCACAAGAAACGCCACCATTCGCCACCCCTTCGAATGAACTCGCCGGGTGCTCCGCACGATTCACTTGACATGCGACGAACCGGAGTCGGCGGACGGAAGCACGAAGAGGCGCGCGCCACCGTGCGCACCACCCCGTTCACGACCGTGCGCCACCCCGGACGGCGAATCCCGGGCGTGGCGTCACCGAGCGTGATGGTGGTGTTCCGGCTCGTAACCACCGGCGCGTCCGACCCGTTGGAGGGGGCATGGGCTTCACGATCGGCGGCATCCGCGAGATGCGGTCCGGCTCACGGCGCCGCGCTCGCACCACCGAGTGCACCGCGGTGGCCGAATACACCGGACTCTGGGGCTGGGACGTCCAGCCCGGCGCACGGGCCGTCAACGGCCAGTGCTCCTGCGGCGACCGGGCCTGCGCGGCTCCGGGCGCCCATCCCCTCCCGTTCGCGTCGCCCGTCCCGGCGGGCGCGGCGCTCGACGACGCGACCAAGGCGTGGTCGGAGTACCCCGGGGCGGCGCTGCTGCTGCCGGTGGGCCGCGCCTTCGACGTGATCGAGGTGGCCGAGGCGGCGGGCCGGCGGGCGCTGGTCAGGATGGAGCGGATGGGGCTGCCCCTCGGCCCGGTCTGCGCCACCCCGACCGGGCGGGCGCAGTTCTTCGTGGCGCCGGGCGCCGCGGAGGAGCTGCCTCGGCTGCTGTACCGGATGGGCTGGGACGACGCGGATCTGGACCTGCACTGTCTGGGTCCCGGCAGTCACATCACCGCTCCCCCGTCGAGTCCGGGCGGGCTCGGCCCGGTGCGCTGGCTGCGCCCGCCGACGCTCGACACGGCGGGGGCGCCGCCGCAGGCCCGGCTGCTGCTCGGCACACTGGCGTACATGTGCCACCGGACGCACGCCTGACCCCTGGCGTACGCGAAGGGCCCCCGCCGTGGTCGGCGGGGGCCCTTCGCGGTGCCGTCGCGGGGGTCAGTCGCCGATGAGGGCGTCGACGAAGGCGGCCGGGTCGAAGGGGGCCAGGTCGTCGGGGCCCTCGCCGAGGCCGATGAGCTTGACCGGGACGCCCAGCTCGCGCTGGACGGCGACGACGATGCCGCCCTTGGCGGTGCCGTCGAGCTTGGTCAGGACGATGCCGGTGATGTCGACGACCTCGGCGAAGACGCGGGCCTGGATGAGGCCGTTCTGGCCGGTGGTGGCGTCGAGGACGAGGAGGATCTCGTCGAGCGGGCCGTGCTTCTCGACGACCCGCTTGACCTTGCCGAGCTCGTCCATGAGGCCGGTCTTGGTGTGCAGGCGGCCGGCGGTGTCGACGAGGACGACGTCGGCCTTCTCGGCGATGCCCTCCTTGACGGCGTCGTACGCGATCGAGGCCGGGTCGCCGCCCTCGGGGCCGCGCACGGTGCGGGCTCCGACCCGGTCGCCCCAGGTCTGGAGCTGGTCGGCGGCGGCGGCGCGGAAGGTGTCGGCGGCGCCGAGGACGACGGACTTGCCGTCGGCGACCAGGACGCGGGCGAGCTTGCCGGTGGTGGTGGTCTTGCCGGTGCCGTTGACGCCGACGACCATGACGACGCCGGGGACGTCCTCGGGGCTCTCGGTGTGGACGGTGCGGTCGTACTCGCCGAGGAGGGCGATCAGCTCCTCGCGGAGCAGGCCGCGGAGCTCCTCGGGGGTGCGGGTGCCGAGCACCTTGACGCGCTCGCGCAGCCGCTCGACCAGCTCCTGGGTGGGGGCGACGCCGACGTCGGCGGTGAGGAGGGTCTCCTCGATCTCCTCCCAGGTGTCCTCGTCGAGGTGCTCGCGGGAGAGCAGGGTCAGCAGGCCCTTGCCCAGCGAGTTCTGGGAGCGGGCGAGCCGGGCCCGGAGGCGGACGAGGCGTCCGGCGGTGGGCTCGGGGACCTCGATCTCCGGCGCGGCGGGGGCCTCGGCGACGACCGGGTCCTCGACGGCGGCGGGGGTCTCGACCGCTTCCTCGGCGGTCGGGAGGCCGACCTCCTCGACGGTGCGGCGTGGTTCTTCCCGCGGTGTCTCCGCCTCGTCGCCGACGTGCGGCTCGGCGGGCGGAGCGGTGATGGTCGGCGTGGTGGACGGCGGTTCGGCCGGCGGCAGCTGCTTCTTCTTGCGACCGCTGATCACGAGCCCGCTGGTCACGGCGACCGCGACGACCAGAGCGATGACTACAGCAAGGATGAGTTCCATAACCCGTCCAGTATCGGCCACGACCCGCCCGGTGACGCCGTACGTACGCAGCGTGGGTCGCGGGTCCCGGCGCGCCCGGACCGTTCTCATCTGACGTACCGTCAGCTATGGTCGCCCCTCGCCGGCAGCCCACCCGCGGAGGGGACCCCCATGGCCTTCAGCGTCGTACGGTTCAACCTGGTCGACCCGCGCGCCACCCCCGAGTCCCTGGCGGAGCGCTACCGCGCCGCCCTGGAGATGGCGGCCTACGCCGACGGGCACGGGGTGGACACCGTCCAGACCGAGGAGCACCACGGGGTGGAGAACAACTGGCTCCCCACCCCCTTCGTCTTCGCCGGCGCGGTCTTCGGCGCCACCCGCCGGATCGCGGTCACCGTCTCCGCGATCATCGGCCCGCTCCACGACCCGCTGCGGCTCGCGGAGGAGATCGCGGTGCTCGACCTGCTGAGCCGGGGCCGGCTGGTGACGGTGGCCGGGATCGGCTACCGCCCGGAGGAGTACGAGGAGCGCGGGGTCGACTGGGGACGGCGCGGCAGGCTCCAGGACGAGCTCCTGGAGACCCTCCTCGCCGCCTGGACGGGCGAGCCCTTCGCGTACCGGGGCCGTACGGTACGGGTCACCCCGAGGCCCTTCACCCGGCCGCACCCGCTGCTGCTCGTCGGGGGTTCCTCGAAGGCGGCGGCGCGGCGGGCGGCCCGGCTGGGGCTGCCGTTCTTCCCCTCCGCGCACCTGCCGGAGCTGGAGGCGTACTACCGGGAGCGGTGCGCGGAGTACGGCACCGAGGGCTGGACGATGATGCCGGCGCGGGAGACCCCGCTGCTGCACGTCTCGGAGGACCCGGACCGGACCTGGGCGGAGTACGGCGGGCACTTCCTGCACGAGGCCCGGACCTACGCCTCCTGGCAGTCGAAGGACATCCGTTCGGCGGTGCGGTCGACGGCGTCGACCGTGGCGGAGCTGCGCGCGGAGGGGGTGTACCGGGTGGTGACGCCCGGGGAGTGCGCGGGGCTCGGCCTGGAGAGCCTGGTCCTGCATCCGCTGTGCGGGGGGATGCCGGTGGAGGAGGGGTGGCGGAGCCTGCGCCTGTTCTGCGACGAGGTGCTGCCCCGCCTGGGGGCGTAGCCGTCAGCCCATCTCCTCCAGCGCCTTGCCCTTGGTCTCCTTGACGTACCTGAGCACGAAGGGGATCGAGAGGACGGCGAAGACGGTGTAGATGACGTAGGTGCCGGAGAGGTTCCAGTCGGAGAGGGACGGGAAGCTGGCGGTGATGGCCCAGTTGGCCATCCACTGGGCGGAGGCGGCGACGCCGAGGGCGGCGGCGCGGATCCGGTTGGGGAACATCTCGCCGAGGAAGACCCAGACGACCACGCCCCAGGAGAGGGCGAAGAAGAGCACGAAGACGTGGGCGGCGACGAGCGCCACGACGCCCTGGGTCTCGGGGAGCTTGCCGTCGACGAGGTCGGCGGAGAAGGCCCAGGCCTCGAAGGCCAGCGCGATCGCCATGCCGACGGAGCCGACGAGGGCGAGCGGCTTGCGGCCCACCCGGTCGACCAGGACCATCGCGATCACGGTGCCGATGATGTTGATGATCGACGTGGTGAACGAGTAGAAGAACGAGCTCGACGGGTCGATGCCGACGGACTGCCAGAGCGTCGAGGAGTAGTAGAAGGCGACGTTGATGCCGACGAGCTGCTGGAAGACGGAGAGTCCGATGCCGACCCAGACGATGGGCAGCAGGCGGAAGCGGCTGCCGGAGACGAGCAGGTCCCTGAAGGTGGACTTGTGCTCGCTGCGCATGGCGTTCTCGATCTCGGCGACCCGGTGGTCGAGGTCGACGCCCTTCCCCTCGACCTCGGAGAGCACCTCCTTGGCCCGCTCGGTCTTCCCCACGGAGATGAGGAAGCGGGGGGACTCGGGGATGGCGAAGGAGAGCAGCCCGTAGAGGAGGGCGGGGACGACCATCACGCCGAGCATCCACTGCCAGGCCTCCAGGCCACCGATCTCGCCGCGCTGGTCGCCGTCGGCGAGCTGGAGGATGCCGTAGTTGACGAGCTGGGAGATGGCGATGCCGATGACGATGGCGGCCTGCTGGAAGGAGCCGAGGCGGCCGCGGTAGGCGGCGGGCGCGACCTCGGCGATGTAGGCGGGGCCGATGACCGAGGCCATGCCGATGGCGAAGCCGCCGACGATCCGCCAGAAGGCCAGGTCCCAGAGGGCGAAGGGCAGGGCGGAGCCGACGGCGCTGACGGTGAAGAGGACCGCGGAGATCTGCATGCAGCGGATGCGGCCGATGCGGTCGGCGATCCGGCCGGCGGTCGCGGCGCCGATCGCGCAGCCGATCAGGGCGATCGCGATGACCTGGGCGAGGGTCGCGGAGCCGATGTCGTAGCGGTCGCGGATGGCTTCGACGGCGCCGTTGATGACCGAGCTGTCGTAGCCGAAGAGGAATCCGCCCATGGCGGCGGAGGCGGTGATGAAGATGACGTGACCGAGGTGGTCCGGGTGCGCCGCCCTGCCTTCGGAAGGGGGCGGCGTCGGGGCATGCGCGGTGTCGGTCACATGGACTCCTCGGTATGGCGGTCCTTCGGTCCTCTTCCCGGATCTCCGGGAGGCTTCCGGTTACCCAGGATTCCCAGTGGCGCACACCTTCGGTCCCGCCACCACTTCAGCGGAGCCGCTGGCTGATCACCTTCGAGACGCCGTCGCCCTGCATGGAGACGCCGTACAGCGCGTCGGCGACCTCCATCGTCCGCTTCTGGTGGGTGATCACGATGAGCTGCGAGGACTCCTGGAGCTCCCGCATGATCCGGATCAGGCGCTGGAGGTTGGTGTCGTCGAGCGCCGCCTCGACCTCGTCCATGACGTAGAAGGGGCTGGGACGGGCCTTGAAGATGGAGACGAGCAGGGCGACGGCGGTCAGCGAGCGCTCGCCGCCGGAGAGCAGCGAGAGCCGCTTGACCTTCTTGCCGGGCGGCCGGGCCTCGACCTCGACACCGGTGGTGAGCATGTTCTCGGGGTCGGTGAGCACCAGTCGGCCCTCGCCGCCGGGGAAGAGACGGGAGAAGACGCCCTCGAACTCGCGGGCGGTGTCCCGGTACGCCTCCGTGAAGACCTGCTCGACCCGCTGGTCGACCTCCTTGACGACCTGGAGCAGGTCGGCGCGGGTCTTCTTCAGGTCCTCCAGCTGCTCGGAGAGGAAGCGGTGGCGGTCCTCCAGGGCGGCGAACTCCTCCAGGGCCAGCGGATTGACCTTGCCGAGCTGCTGGAAGGCGCGCTCGGCGGCCCTCAGCCGCCTCTCCTGCTCCGAACGGATGAACGGGCGCGGCTGGTTGCGGGGATCGTCGGGGTCGTCGGGCAGGGTCTCGCCCTCGGCGGCCGGCGACGGCGGGACGGGCTGGTCGGGGCCGTACTCGACGGTGAGCGCGCCCGCCTCCACGCCGAACTCCTCCAGGGCCCTGGCCTCCAGCTGTTCGATCCGCAGCCGCTTCTCGGCGCCCAGGACCTCGCCGCGGTGGACGGAGTCGGTGAGCTTGTCGAGCTCGGTCTTCAGGTCGCGGCCCCGGGCGCGGGCGGCGGCGAGGCCCTGCTCGCGGTCGGCGCGGGCGGCGGCGGCCACGGCGCGCTCGCGCTCGGCGCGTTCCAGGGAGACCTCGACGTGGGCGAGGAGGGTACGGGCTCCGCCGGCGACGGCGGCCGCGACGCGGGCCTCGTGGCGGAGCCGGGCGCGGCGCTGCTCACCGCGCGCGCGTGCGTCCCGTTCGGCGCGGGCGGCCCGGTCGAGGGAGTCGGCGCGGCCGGCCAGTCCCCTGACCCGCTCCTCGTGGGTGCGGAGTTGGAGACGGGCCTCCATCTCGGTCTGGCGGGCGTTGGAGCCGTCGATGGCGAGCCGGTCGCGGACGGAGGTGTCGGGCTCCTCCTCGGCCGGGGTCTCCTCGGCGACGAGGAGCCGTTCGGCCAGTTCCCCGGCCTCGGCGGCGGCCCGTTCCAGGGCCTCCTGGGCGCGGGCGACGGCGGCGGCGGTCCGCTCGGCCTCGCCGGCCGCTCCCCTGGCCTGCCCGGCGCGCCGGCCGAGGGCCTGGGCGACGGACGCCTTCTCCTTCTCGGCGGTACGCCGGAGGGCGTCGAGCTCCTCGACGCGGGCGGCGGCGGCCCGGCGGTGTTCGGCGTGTTCCTCCTTGGCGCGGGAGGACTCCTCGCACCGGAGGGCGAGTTCGGCGAGTTCGGCGGCGGCCTCGTCGACCTGGGCCCGTACTTCGAGGAGGCTGGGCGCGCCGGCGGAGCCGCCCTGCGCGTGGTGGGCGGCGAGGAGGTCGCCCTCGGCGGTGACGGCGGTGAGGGCGGGGTGGGCACGGACGAGTTCGCGGGCCTCGTCGAGGCCGTCGACGACGACGACGCCGTCGAGCAGCCGGCGGACGGAGCCGAGCAGGCCCTCGGGCCCGGTGACCAGTCCGGCGGCGGCCCGAGCGCCGGCGGGCAGCGCGCGTGGCTCCGCCTCGGGGCCGGGGGGCGCGGTGAGGATCAGGGTGGCGCGGCCCGCGTCCTGTTTGCGGAGCAGGCGGAGCGCCTCGACGGCGGCGGTGGGGCCGTCGGCGGCGAGGGCGTCGGCGGCGGCGCCGAGGGCGGCGGCGACGGGGACCTCGTCTCCGGGGGTGACGGTGAGGAGTTCGGCGGCGGGGCCGAGGATCCCGGTGAGGCCGGCGGCGAGCAGGGCGCCGGTGCCGTCCTTGCGGCGCAGGCCGAGGGCGAGGGTGTCGTGCCGGGCGCGGGTGGCGGCCCGGCGGCTCTCGGCGGTGGCGGCGGCCTCGCGGGCGGCGCTCAGCGCGGTCTCCGCGTCGGCGAGGGCGCGGCGGGCCGCCTCGTACCGCTCGCCGTGCTCGGTGTCGGCGGCGTCGAGGTCGTCGACCTCGGCCCTGAGCTGCTCGTACTCCTCCTGGGCGGCGACGGCCCGGTCGGCGGCCTCGTCGCGAGCGGCGGCGAGCCGGTCGATCTCGGCCTGGGCGGAGGCGGCGCGGGAGCGGGCGGCGTTGACCTGGCCGTGCAGCCGGGCGAGGCCCTCGCGGCGGTCGGCGAGGGCGCGGGCGGCGTCCTTGAGTCGGCGCTCCTCGGCGGTGAGGGCCCGTTCCAGCTCGGCCCGGTGGTCGACGGTGTCCTCCAGGGCCCGCTCGGCGGCCTCCAGGGCGGCGGCCAGCTCGGCCTCCTGTTCGCGGACCCGGGCGGCCTCGCGCTCCAGGTCCTCGGGGTCACGGCCGCGGCGCTCCTCGGCGGGGGCGTCGGTGGCGCTCTTCACGCGCGCGTCGGCGAGGGAGACCGTGCCGCGGACGCGTTCGGCGAGCTGGGAGAGGGCGTACCAGCTCTGCTGGGCGCGCTCCAGGCGCGGGGCGAGGGCACCGACCTCGGACTCCAGCGCGGCCTCGCGGGCGAGCGCGGTGCGCAGCTCCTCCTCGGTGGTCTCCTTGCGGGCCACGAGGGCGGCCTCGTCGGCGAGTTCGGCGCGCAGGGCGCGCTGGTGGCGGACGAGGTCGTCGGCGAGGAGGCGGAGCCGGGCGTCGCGCAGGTCGGCCTGGATGACGACGGCGCGGCGGGCGACGGCGGCCTGCCGGCCGAGCGGCTTGAGCTGGCGGCGCAGTTCGTCGGTGAGGTCCTGCACGCGCGCGAGGTTGGCCCGCATCGCGTCGAGCTTCCGCAGCGCCTTCTCCTTGCGCTTGCGGTGCTTGAGGACGCCCGCGGCCTCCTCGATGAAGGCGCGCCGGCCCATGGGGTCGGCGTGCAGCACGGAGTCGAGCTGGCCCTGGCCGACGATGACGTGCATCTCGCGGCCGATGCCGGAGTCGGAGAGGAGGTCCTGGATGTCGAGCAGCCGGCAGGTGTCGCCGTTGATCTGGTACTCGCTGCTGCCGCCCCGGAACATGATCCGGGTGAGGGTGACCTCGGCGTAGTCGATCGGGAGGGCGCCGTCGGAGTTGTCGATGGTGAGCGAGACCTCGGCGCGGCCGAGCGGGGGCCGCCCGGTGGTGCCGGCGAAGATGACGTCCTCCATCTTGCCGCCGCGCAGCGACTTCGCGCCCTGCTCGCCCATGACCCAGGAGAGCGCGTCGACGACGTTGGACTTGCCGGAGCCGTTGGGGCCGACGACGCAGGTGATTCCCGGTTCGAACCTCAGTGTGGTGGCGGAGGCGAACGACTTGAATCCGCGGAGCGTGAGGGCCTTGAGGTGCACTCACGGGACTCTACCCGGGGCGTCGCGTTTCGCCCGTGATCGCGCAGGGCAGACCCTCGGGTGAGGGGCGGTGTGACGAGGGGGAGACGAGGGGGGCCAGAAAAGAAGGGACGCCGAAGCGCCCCTTGCCTATTCAGCTGTTCCCACCTGAGCCCGTCGGGCTGGGTGTCAGGTGAGCGCAGGCTCCGCCTGGGGTACGTCGAGGTCGATGCGGTCGAGCAGCGACTCGCCCTGCTGAGCGGCGGCAGCGTTGAGCGCGTCGTTCTCGGTCTGGATCCGTACGATCTCGGATTCCAGGTCCTGGACGCGCTGCTGAAGCCGTCGCATCTCGGCGAGGAGTCGCGGGTCGGAGCCGCCGACGTAACCGAGAAGCGCCTTTGCCATGATGAGTGGTCCTCCACACTGAGTGACCGACCGATTGCGGTGTGGGTCGTGAGGGATGGATTCGCACCCGCGGTGCTCGGCAGTACCTGAGTCGTGCCGGTGTTCTACTGCCACACAGCTAAGGTGCGCGGGGCTTCCAGAGTCTCACCAAAAAGTTTGACGGTCAACACGATCACGCCCCGATCGGTGTGGCGGACGGGGAGTTCGCGGCCGCGACACGGTCTGCGGCGGCTCTCGACCCGTCACTCCGGGGCGTGGTGATGATCCTTACCCGGGAAGCCTCGCACGAGTGCCGAATCTTGGCAACCACCAGGTACGACGCCTGTTCACCGGCGTTCATCCGCGCGAAACCGGCCCCCCGCCCGGGGCCCGTCGGGGGCGTCCGGAGGGAGGGCCGGCGAAGAGTGCCGAGGGTCACACGGGTGGGGGTCAGCGGATGGCGAAGCCGTCGTAGCCGCCGCGGGGGGTACCCCATATCTCGGTGACACCGTCCACGCGGCCGGGCGTGTCCCCGGTCCGCAGCCACTCCAGCAGACGGTGGCAATGGTCACTCGGGCCCTCGGCCACCACCTGGACCCGCCCGTCGTCGAGGTTCAGGGCGAAGCCGGTGAGGCCGCCGATCTCCAGAGCGTTTGCCCTGGTGAACCAGCGGAAGCCCACTCCCTGTACCCGTCCGCGCACCCAGGCGGTCATCCGTACATCGTCACTCATGGCTGCACGCTAGCGGGCGGATTGCCCGGAGAGCACGTCACGGCGGCTTCTCATGGCGTACAGTCCGACGGAATGCGCCTCACCCACATGGGTGCACGCCTCTCGGTCATCCGTACGCAGCGTCACGCTCCGTCGAGATCCATGCCGAAAGCAAAGGCCGCAAAGATCCAAGAGCAAAGATCCACCACCCGAAGATCCAGCACCGAAGATCCAGCACCGAAGATCCAGCACCGAAGATCCAGCACCGAAGATCCAGCAGAGCCAGCTCAGGGAGGCAGGCAGATGGGACGCCACCGTCGCTCCGGCGCCGCGCCCGCCGAGGCAGACTACGCGACCGGCACCGCCCCCGATCACGGGGGTACCCGCCGCAGGCGGCGCGGCCGCCCGGTCCGTACCGGACTGATCGGCGTCTCGGCGGCCGTCGCCGTCGGAGCCGTCGCGGTCGCCTCGGGACTCCTCCCCGGCGGGGAGACCCTCACCGCGGGCAACGCCGGCAGCAGCCGGCCGACCACCGCGGAGACCCGGCAGACTCCCGAGCTGACCACCCAGGGCGGGGCGACCCGCACCCCGGCCGACGTGTCGACGGGGACGGGCGGCACGGGCGCGGGCCAGGGCTCGAAGGGCGCGAGGAAGACGCCGACCACGGCCTCCTCCTCCCCCAAGGCCACGCCCACCCCCAGCAAGAAGACCGCGTCCCCCTCCCCCACACCGTCGAAGACGCGCACCGCGGCCCCCGCCCCCACCACCCCGGCGAAGCCGAAGCCGAAGCCGTCGAAGGCCCCGGCCACCACCCAGGCCGCCCCCGCCCCGGCCCCCACCACCGAGGCTCCGGCCGAGGAGACCACCGAGGAGACGGCCGCGCCGGCCGGTTCCACCGCCGACCGCGCGGACGCGGCCGAGGCCGAGGTGCTGCGCCTGGTGAACGTCGAGCGCGGCAAGGTCGGCTGCTCCCCGGTCCAGCCCTCCGCCGGCCTGGCCCGGCTGGCCGGTGCCTTCAGCGCCGACATGGCCGCCCGGAACTTCTTCGACCACACCGACCCCGACGGCGCCACCCCCTGGTCCCGCGCCGAGGCGGCCGGCGTCGGCGGCCTCGGCGGCGAGAACATCGCCCGCGGCCAGGTCGACGCGACCGCCGTGATGGTCTCCTGGATGAACAGCGACGGCCACCGCGCCAACATCCTGAACTGCGACTTCACCACCCTCGGCGTCGGCGTCCACTTCGCCGACGGCGGCCCCTGGTGGACCCAGGACTTCGGCTACTGAGATTCCCGCGGGTCGGCGACCCGTGAAGCTTTCGTGGGCCGTCACGTCCGGCGAGAAGGCGCCCCGGGTACGCGTGAACCCCCTGTCTGCCTGCGCGTTCCGCGGCCAGGGGGCTCTTGCTCGGGGTGGGTTCGGGTCAGGTGTCAGTTGTGTCCGCGAGGGGCGTGGCCTGCGGGGTTCTGGTTCTCGGTTTCCTGCGTCAGACCGCCACCGGTACAGCTGGGCTGCTGACCGCCCGGCTGGTGGCCACCGTTGTTGGTGCAGGAGACGTCGGCAGGAGTGATCTTGGCTTGGGCGACGTTTGCTCCGCCTACCCCGAGTGCGAATGCTGCGGCCGTCGCGGCTATGGCCGCGCCGACCCTCTTCACTGTCATCTTGGCCATGAGGAATCAGCCTCCGGAGTTTCTCGCTTTGCGGCAGAGCGATCCGGACTGTCGCTTTGATCAAGATCAAGCCTTCTCGCGTCGGCTGCGCAATGTCAAGCCATCCGGGCGATTGTGACAAAAGTGGCGAACCTCCGCGTGGATCGCAGGTGAAAGGGCCCCACCCACACGGGAATTCGGATCCCTTTTTCACCTACACGCGCACGTAAGTAACACCACGCGCACCCGGGAAATCAGCCAGTCGCCGTACGCGCTGGTCAGGGCGGTGCGATGTCGCTTCTTCGGCTACTGAACCGCCCTCCCCCACGGTTACCGTGGGGGTATGACTCTGGACCCGGCCACCGACGACCCGGCCTTCGACGTGTTCGCGCGCGGGTGTGCCTCGCGGGTGACGCTGGAGCACGTCACGGGACGGTGGGGCAGCCTCACCCTCGGCGCCCTGTACGAGGGGACCCTCCGCTTCAACGAGCTGCGGCGGCGGGTCGACGGCGTCAGCGAGAAGATGCTGGCGCAGACGCTGCACGCGCTGGAGCGGGACGGGCTGGTGCACCGCGAGGCGCAGCCGGTCAACCCGCCCCGGGTCGACTACCGGCTGACCCCGCTGGGGCGGGAGGTCGCCGAGCGGCTCGTCGGGCTGATCGCGCTGGTGGAGGGCCGGATGCCGGAGGTCGTCGCGGCCCGGGAGGCGTACGACTCCGGGCGGGCCGCCGTCACGGGCTGACGCGCGGCGGGCGCTGGCAGCGCGGGCAGAAGTAGCTGGAGCGGTTCATCCAGGCGCGGCGGCGCATCGGCGTGCCGCAGCGGCGGCAGGGCTCGTCCTCCCGCCCGTAGGCGTCCAGCGACCGGTCGAAGTAGCCGGACTCGCCGTTCACGTTCACGTAGAGGCTGTCGAAGCTGGTGCCGCCGGCCGCGAGGGCCGCGTTCATCACGTCGCGGACATGGCCGAGGAGTTCGGCCGAGCGCGGGCGGGTGAGGGTGGCGGTCGGCCGGTCGTAGTGGAGCCTCGCCCGCCACAGCGCCTCGTCGGCGTAGATGTTGCCGACACCGCTGATCAGCGACTGGTCGAGGAGCGCCCGCTTGATCGTGGTGCGGCGCAGCCGGAGCGCGGCCTGGAAGGCGGCGTCGTCGAAGGCCGGGTCGAGCGGGTCGCGGGCGATGTGCCCGATGACGTCCGGCAGCCCGTCCGGGGTCTGGTCGTGCAGCGAGAGCCCGCCGAAGGTGCGCTGGTCGACGAAGCGGAGCTCCGTACCGGCCGCGTCGCCGAAGCGGATCCGGATGCGCAGGTGCTTCTCGTCCGGGGCGGCCTCCGGCTGCACCAGGAGCTGCCCGCTCATGCCGAGGTGCCCGAGGACCGAGGTGCCGGTGTCGGCGAGCGGCAGCCACAGGTACTTGCCCCGGCGCCGGGCCGGCTCGAAACGCTGTCCGGTCAGCCGGGCCGCGAAGTCCTCGCCGCCCGCCGGGTGGCGCCGGACGGCCCGGGGGTGGAGGACCTCCACGCCGGCCACGGTCCGGCCGGCGACCCAGCGCTCCAGTCCGCGCCGGACGACCTCGACCTCGGGCAGCTCGGGCACGGGACTCCTCCGGAGGGGTACGGGTGGTGGTCCTCGCAGCCTACCGCCAGGGGCGGACCCACCCGGCCTCCCGGAGAAAGCCCGGAGGCAGCCCGGAGAACGGCCCCGGATACGACCCCGGATACGCCCTGGACAGCGGGCCCGGGGAACAGCCCCGGAAAACGGATCCGCCCGCCCCTGGTGGGGGCGGGCGGGTAAGAACTCCGCTGAAGGATGCGGGAGCTCGCTCGCGCGAGGGCGCGGTCGAGACCGAGGTCAGGCGGTGGTCGGGGTGGTCCCGTCCGTCCGCTCCTGCCCGCCGGCCTCACCGGTCGCGCCGGCCTCGGCGGCGGCCTTGGCCGCCGCCCGCTCGTCCGCGGCCGCGCGGATCGCGCGCCACGCGGACTCTGCGGCCTGCTGCTCCGCTTCCTTCTTGCTGCGGCCGGTGCCGGTGCCGTACGAGACACCACCGACGCGGGCGGCAGCAGTGAAGGTCTTCTCGTGGTCCGGGCCCTCCTCGGAGACGAGGTACTCCGGGACACCGAGCCCCTCGGCCGCGGTGAGCTCCTGGAGACTGGTCTTCCAGTCCAGGCCGGCACCGAGGTTCGAGGACTTCTCGATCAGCGGGTCGAAGAGCCGGTGCACCAGCTCGGACGCCGCCTCGAGACCCTGGTCGAGATAGACCGCGCCGATCACCGCTTCGAGGGTGTCGGCGAGAATGGATGCCTTGTCCCGGCCGCCCGTGCCCTCTTCGCCCCGGCCGAGCCGGATGAAGGAGCCCAGGTCGAGGCCGCGCCCGACGTCCGCCAGCGCACGCGAGTTCACCACCGCCGCCCGGAGCTTGGCCAGCTGGCCCTCCGGCAGATCGGGGTGGGTGCGGTAGAGGGTGTCGGTGACCACCAGGCCGAGCACGGAGTCCCCGAGGAACTCCAGCCGCTCGTTGGTGGGCAGACCGCCGTTCTCGTACGCGTACGAGCGGTGGGTCAGCGCACGCACCAGAAGGGCGGACTCGAGGTGATACCCGAGCCGCCCTTCCAGAAGCGTGTGGGACGAGGCGCTGTTGATGTTGTCAGACATCGTGCCTCTCACCAGCCCGCTCAGACCGCGAGGACCTGGCGCTTGTTGTAGGTGCCGCAGCTCGGGCACGCGATGTGCTGCAGCTTCGGCTCCTGGCAACGCTCGCACGAAACCAGGGTGGGGACCGCAGCCTTCCACTGCGACCGGCGGTGGCGCGTGTTGCTGCGCGACATCTTCCGCTTCGGAACAGCCACGGCTACTTCTCCTGCTTCTCGTCGACACCGGTAGCGGCGTCGCTCATGTTGTCCTTCTCGTCGGCTCCCAGCGAACCGGCGAGTTCCTGCAGTGCCGCCCAACGGATGTCGGTGGCGTCGTGGTGGTGGTCGGGGTGGTCGTTCAGGTTGATTCCGCAATCGGAACACAGACCCGCACAGTCCTCCCGGCACACCGGCTGCATCGGCAGAGCGAGCACCACGGCGTCACGCAGCACGGGTTCGAGGTCGAACATGCCGTCCTCGAGGGGGGTCATGCTCTCGTCTTCATCGTCCTCGTCGTCCGCGACCGCTTTGACACGGCCCCGGTCGTCGGAGTCGGGGTACGAGAACATCTCCTGGAAGTCCGCGTCGAGCTCCAGCTCGACGGGCTCCAGACACCTTACGCACTCCCCTTCGGCCGATGCACGGGCGGTGCCTGTGACAAGCACCCCTTCCATGACCGACTCGAGTCGGAGCTCGATCTCCACCGGAGCGCCCTCGGGCACTCCGACGACCCCGGCGACGCCGAGATCGACGGGCGCGTCGACCGTGCGGGAGATCCGCTGGAGGGCACCGGGACGCCGCCCCAGCTCGTGTGTGTCGAACACGAGGGGATTGCGGTGGTCAAGGCGCGTGCTCAGGGTTCTTCCTGCTTTCGGATCGTTCGCGTCGCAAGTCTCAGGGGGCTGCCGCTTGAGGGCAGCATGGATCGCGGACATACACGCGACCGAAGGGCCAGGATACTGGACGCTTCGCCCAGGGCCCAATCCGGCCTCCCGCCGGCCACCGGCCCCGGTCACCCGCCCCGGCTACTGGCCCTGCTCGTACCTGCGCAGCTGCTCCAGGTCGATCATGCTCGTGTCGAAGAAGCTGGTCTCGTCGAGCGCGGCCGCCTGCTGCTGGGCCTGGGGCTGCGCGGCATAGGGCGCGGCGTAAGCCGCTCCGGTGGAGCCGGTGCCCGCACCGGAGTACGGGTCCTGCTGCTGGTAGCCGTACGGATCCACCTGCTGCGGCTGCTGGTACGCGTAGGGGTCCTGCTGCTGGTAGCCGTACGGGTCCACCTGCTGGGGCTGCTGCTGGTAGCCGTACGGGTCCTGCTGGGCCGGGATCTGCGCCGCGACCGGGGCGGGCGCGGCGACGGGGGCGACGGGCGCCGGGTCGGCGAGCTCCGCCAGACCGGCGAGGTAGTCGGCGTCGCTGGTGTGCACGGAGGGGCCGAGGCCCTCCTGGGCGGCCATGTGCTCGCCCAGGGCGTCCGAGGCGATCCGGCCGTGGAGCTTCTGCCGGCCGCGGCCGACGGCCTCCAGGGTCTTGGAGAGGACCGCCTCGAAGGCGCCCAGCTTGGCGTCCACGTACTCGTCGGCGCGGGCGATCAGGGTCTGCGGGTCCGCGCTGTACTCGGGGGCGTCCTCGTCGGCGTACCCGTGCTCGTCCAGACCGGGGCCGCGGCCGAGGAGCTTCTCGCGGCCGCGGTCGACGGAGCCGATGGTCTTGTTGAGGACGACCTCGAAGTTGGCGAGCTTGGAGTCGACGTACTCGTCGGCCTCGGCCCGGACCTCCTCGGCCTCGCGGCGGGCCTCGGAGAGGATCCGGTCGGCCTCCTCCTGGGACTGCCGGGCGATCTGGGTGTCGGAGACGATCGTGCCGCGCTCGGCGTGGGCTGCCTCGATGATCCGGTCCGCCTCCTGACGGGCCTGCTCGACCAGCTGCTCGCGTCCGCCGATCAGCTCCTGGGCCTGGGCGAGGGAGTTCGGCAGGGCGTCCCGCACCTCGTCGAGGAGGGCGAGGAGATCGGCGCGGTTGACCACACAGGAGGCCGACATGGGCATCGAGCGGGCGCCTTGTACGGTCGCGACGATCTCGTCGAGCTTCTTCTGCACGTCCACCGGGTGCTCGCCACTCTCTACAGCTGGATGGAGACGGACGGGACGACTGTAAGCGCAGTCGTGGCCCGTCCGACACCAGATGACGGAGCGTCAGCGGCGGTGGCCGCGCGTCACTTCTGCGCGAGCCGCTCGGCGAGCCGGCCGAGGACCGCCGGGGGCACCAGGTGGGACACGTCGCCACCCCAGGCCGCGACCTCCTTGACCAGCGAGGACGAGAGGAAGCTGTACGTGGGGTTGGTGGGCACGAACAGCGTCTCGACGCCCGACAGGCCGATGTTCATCTGGGCCATCTGGAGCTCGTAGTCGAAGTCGCTGACCGCTCGCAGGCCCTTGACGATGGCGGGGATGTCCCGCTGCTTGCAGAAGTCGACGAGCAGGCCGTGGAAGGACTCCACCTCGACGTTGCCGAAGTCGGCGGTGACCTCGCGGATCAGCTCGATCCGCTCCTCGACCGCGAACAGGCCCTTCTTGGACTGGTTGATCATCACCGCGACGTGCACGACGTCGTACAGCTTGGAGGCGCGGGCGATGATGTCGAGATGTCCGTTGGTGATGGGGTCGAACGACCCCGGACAGACGGCGCGGCGCAACCTGGTTCCCTCGCTCTCCGGTCCGGTCATCGTGCGTCTTCGCACGGTGAGGCGGCGCGACCGTACCAAAACGTTCCCTCGCCGTAGCGACGGGACCGCAGTGGTTCGAAGCCGTCCGGCCAGCCGAAGGCGCCGCCTCGGGTGCTGCGCTCCACGGTGACGACGGCATCCTCGCTCAGCCACCCCCCTGAGCGCAGTGTGAGGAGGATCTCTCGGAGTTCCTCGTCCGCGACCGCGTAGGGCGGGTCCAGGAAGACCAGGTCGTACGGCTCGGCCGGGGCCGGTCCCGTGACGATCTGCTCGGCCTTCCCGGTCCGGGCCTCGGCGCCGGGCAGGCCGAGCGCGCGGACGTTCTCCCTGACGGTGCGGGAGGCGCGGGCGTCGGCCTCGACGAGCAGGGCGTGGGAGGCGCCGCGGGAGAGCGCCTCCAGGCCCACGGCGCCGGAGCCGGCGTACAGGTCGGCGACCCGGCTGCCCTCGATGCCGTGGAGCGCCTCCCAGGTGGAGAAGAGGCCCTCGCGCGCCCGGTCGGAGGTGGGGCGGGTGCCGTTGCCCGGGGGCACGGCCAGGCGCCGTCCGCCGGCGGTGCCGGCGATCACGCGGGTCATCGGGTTTCCTCGTCGTCCTCGGCTGCTTCGTGCGTGTCGCGCTCGCGGCACACGACCAGCTTAGGGCGGCCCTTCCGCTCAGCCCTTCTCCAGGTACTCCTCCCGCTCCTCGCTCAGCAGGGCGTCCAGTGCGGTGCGCAGCCCCGGGTGGGCTTCGAGGTCGGGGTCGGCGAGGACCAGGGCGGTGGCCTCCTCGCGGGCGGCGGCGATGACCTCCTCGTCGTCGATGACGGCGAGGACCCGGAGGGAGGAGCGGACTCCGGACTGGGCCTGGCCGAGGACGTCGCCCTCGCGGCGCTGTTCGAGGTCGATGCGGGAGAGCTCGAAGCCGTCGAGGGTGGCGGCGACGGCGGCGAGGCGCTGCCGGGCGGGGCTGGCCTCGGGCATCTCGCTGACGAGGAGGCAGAGTCCGGGGGCGGAGCCGCGGCCGACGCGGCCGCGCAGCTGGTGGAGCTGGGAGACGCCGAAGCGGTCGGCGTCCATGATCACCATGGCGGTGGCGTTGGGCACGTTGACGCCGACCTCGATGACGGTGGTGGCGACGAGGACGTCGAGCTCGCCGGCGGCGAAGCGGCGCATGACGTCGTCCTTGTCGTCGGGGTGCATGCGCCCGTGCAGGACGGCGATCCGCAGCCCGGCGAGGGGGCCGGCGCCGAGCTTCCCGGCGACGTCGAGGACGGCGAGCGGGGGCCGCTTCTCGGCCTCGTCCTCGGCGGAGGGCTTGCGCTGGGCCGCCTTCTTCTCGTCCGCCTGGTCGACGTCGTCACCGATGCGGGGGCAGACCACGTACGCCTGGTGGCCGTTCTCCACCTCCTCGCGGACCCGCTCCCACGCGCGGGCGAGGAAGTGCGGCTTCTCGGCGGCGGGGACGACGTGGCTGGCGATCGGGGAGCGTCCGGCGGGCAGCTGGTCGAGGACGGAGGTCTCCAGGTCGCCGAAGACGGTCATGGCGACGGTCCGCGGGATGGGGGTGGCGGTCATGACCAGCAGGTGCGGGGGCTGCTTCCCCTTGCCCCGGAGCGCGTCGCGCTGCTCGACGCCGAAGCGGTGCTGCTCGTCGACGACGACCAGGCCCAGGTCGTGGAACCTGACCTTGTCCTCGATCAGCGCGTGCGTCCCGATGACGATCCCGGCCTCGCCGGTCACCAGGTCGAGGAGGGCCTGTCGCCGGGCGGCGACCCCCATCGACCCGGTGAGCAGCACCACCTTGGTGGCCCGCTCGGACCCGCCGAGCATCCCGCCCTCGGCCAGCTCCCCCATCATCTCGGTGACCGACCGGTGGTGCTGCTGGGCGAGCACCTCGGTGGGCGCGAGCATCGCGGCCTGCCCCCCGGCGTCCACGACGGCGAGCATGGCCCGCAGCGCCACCATCGTCTTGCCCGAGCCGACCTCGCCCTGGAGGAGGCGGTGCATGGGGTGGTCGGTGGCGAGGTCGTCGAAGATCTCCTTGGAGACCTTGAGCTGGCCGTCGGTGAGGGTGAAGGGGAGCTCGGCGTCGAAGGCGGTGAGGATGCCGTCCTCGGCGGGGCGCCGGGGGACGGCGGGGAGCTGGGTGTCGGCGTGGCGGCGGCGGGCGAGGGCGACCTGGAGGACGAAGGCCTCGTCCCACTTGAGCCGTTCGCGGGCGGCGGCGACGTCGGCCTTGGTGGCGGGGCGGTGGATCAGGCGGAGGGCGTCGGGGAGTTCGGCGAGGCCGCGGCCCTCGCGCAGGGCGGGCGGGAGCGGGTCGACGGCGTCGGTGGCGCTCGGCAGGACGGCGTCGACGGCCTTGGCGATCTTCCAGGACTCCAGCTTGGTGGTGGCCGGGTAGATCGGGATGAGGGCGGCGGCCCAGGCGTCCGCCGCCACGTCGCCGTCGCCGCGCAGGAGTTCGTAGGCGGGGTGGGCGAGCTGGAGGCGGCGGTTGAAGAGCGAGACCTTGCCGGAGAACATCGCCCGGGTGCCGGGCAGCAGGTCGTGGTGGGGCTTGTGGACGCCCTTGCCGAAGAAGACCAGCTGGAGCCGGCCGGACCCGTCGGTGATGGTCACTTCGAGCCGCTGGCCGCGGCCCTTGGCGCCGTTGAAGGTGTGCACGCGGGCGTCGGCGACCTGGGCGACGACCGTGACGTGCTCGTCGAGCGGCAGGTCGGAGAGGGTCGTCAGCTCGCCCCGCTCCGCGTACCGCCGGGGGTAGTGGTGGAGGAGGTCGCCGACCGTGTGCAGGTCGAGGGCCTCGGCCATGACCTTGGCGGTGGCGGGGCCGAGGGACTTCTTGAGGGGTTCGTCGAGCGCGGGCACGTGTTCCATTGCACACCACCGGACCGACAGCCGGGGCCAGGCCTGTGGACGACCGGCCGGGGCGGTCCCGGCTACTCCACCCCGACGAGGAGCGGCGGGGCGCCCTCCCCGGCGTGGTACGTGACGGTGTCGACGGCCAGGTAGCCGCGCCGGACGTGGGCTTCGAGGGTGTCGGCGAGGCCGGGCGGGGCGCTGTCGGCGACGACGAGGGTGACGAGTTCGCCGCCTGCCTGGAGCATCCGGTCGAGGACCGTGCGGGCGGTGGCGGTGAGGTCCTGGCCGATGACGGCGACGTCGCCCTCGATGAGGCCGAGGACGTCGCCCGCCTGGCAGACGCCGGCGCTGGTGAAGGACTGGCGGGCGGCGACGGCGAGTTCGGCGTAGCGGGTGGCGCCGGCGGCGGCGGTCATGGCGACGACGTCCTCGTCGAAGCTGCGCTCCGGTTCGTGGACGGCGAGCGCGGCGATGCCCTGGACGGCGGCCCGGGTGGGGATGAGGGCGACCCTGATGCCCTCGGCGCGGGCGCGTTCGGCGGCGGACACGGCGGCGGCCCGCAGGTCGGTGTCGTTGGGCAGGAGGACCACCTCGCGCGCGTGGGCGCGGCGGACGGCGTCGAGGAGTTCGTCGCCGGTGGGCGGTTCGCCGGGCCTGGCCTGGACGGTGGTGGCGCCGGCCTCGGCGCAGAGTCCGGCGAGGCCCTCGCCGGGGAGGACGGCGACGACGGCCCGGGGGGCCCGTTCCCCGCGCGCGTGGGCGGGCGCCTCGGCCGCGCGGTCGGGTTCCGGCGCGGGGCCGGCGCTCGCGAAGTGGGTGATGCGGATCCGGTGCGGCCGGCCGGCCTCGATCCCGGCCTCGACGGCGGCGCCCGCGTCGTCGACGTGGACGTGGACGTTCCAGAGCCCGTCGCCGCCGACGACGACGAGGGAGTCGCCGAGGGCGTCGAGCCGGGCCTTGAGGAGTTCGACGGCGGCGTCCCCGGCCTCCAGGAGGTACAGGACCTCGTAGCCGGGCCCCTCGGTGCCGGGGCCGCACTGCTCCTCCGGCCCCTCGGGCAGGGCCCGGGCCTCCGGGGACGGCGGCAGCGGTTCCGGCGCCCGCCCCGTCACCGTCTCCACGAGCGCGCCGAGCACGGTCACCAGGCCCTGTCCTCCGGCGTCCACGACCCCGGCGCGACCGAGCACGGCCAGTTGTCCGGGGGTGGCCTCCAGGGCCGTCCTGGAGGCGTCGTAGGCCCTCCTGGCCACGTCCGCGAGGGTTCCGCCGCCCGCGCAGCCGGCCGCGGCGGCGGAGGCGACGGTGAGGATGGTGCCCTCCTCCGGATGGGCGACGGCCGCACGGGCGGCGGTGGCGGCGCCGTCGAGGGCGCGGGCGAGGTGGTCGCCGTCGGCGCCGTCGGCGAGGACCCCGGCCATGCCGCGCAGCAGCTGGGACAGGATGGTGCCGGAGTTGCCGCGGGCCCCGAGGAGCGCCCCGTGGGCCAGGGCCCGTACGGCGTCGGCGGTGTCGGGCGCGGAGGCTCCGTCGGCGCCCGGGGCGGCGAAGACGGCCTCGACGGCCCGGTGGCCCGCGTCGGCGGTCAGGTACAGGTTGGTGCCGGTGTCCCCGTCGGCGACCGGGTAGACGTTGATGGCGTCGATCGCGGCCCGCTCCCGCCCGAGGGCCTCGGCCGTCCGCGCGCTCCAGGCCCGGACCGCCTCCGCGTCGAGGACGAGACGCTCGTCACCGCGGACGGCGTGGTCGAAGGGCTGCGGGGCTCGCGACAACGGGGGTCCTCCTTCGGCGGTGAAGCTCACCGCAGGGTAGACCGGGGTCTCCCGGGTCCGGGGGCCGGGACGGGGTGGGACCGGACCGTGGTAGTTTCGTTCCACGGGAGCAGCCGTTGTATGCTGCTCCGGTTGCCCGGCACTCGCCGGGCCATCCCCGGCAAGCCACTTCAGACTCCTGATTCCGGTGCGCCGGATCTCACTGTAAATCTGAAGTCTTTGGAGTGACCCGTGGCTGCCAACTGCGACGTCTGCGGCAAGGGGCCGGGCTTCGGCAACAACATTTCGCACTCGCACCGCCGTACGTCTCGTCGCTGGAACCCGAACATCCAGCGTGTGCGTGCCGTGGTCGGTCGGACGCCGAAGCGGCTCAACGTCTGCACCTCGTGCATCAAGGCCGGCAAGGTCTCGCGCTAATCGCGACGTTTCCGTGTCGTAGCGCAGCCCCTGCGGTTGCCTTGAGAGGCCGGTTCACCTCGGTGAACCGGCCTTTTGCCTTGCCCGAAAACACCGGAGGCCCCGAGGGCGCCTCAGCCCCCGGGAGCGCCGGAGACCCCGAAGACGCCCGGGGTCGGCCCTAGCGGCGCAGCTCCCACCCGTGGTCCACGGGGCCGATGCCCTCCCCCAGGGCGAAGCCGGCGGCTATGGCCCCGGTCACGTACGCCTTCGCCTCCCGTACCGCCCGCGGCACGGGCAGCCCCTTGGCGAGGCCCGACGCGACCGCCGAGGCGAGCGTGCAGCCCGTCCCGTGGGTGTGCCGGTTGTCGTACCGGGGGGCGCGCAGCCAGTGCTCCTCGGTGCCGTCCGTGAGGAGGTCGACGACCTCGGCGGCGTCTCCCGGCAGATGGCCGCCCTTGACGAGCGCCCAGCGCGGTCCGTACCCGAGGATCGCGTCGGCGGCCCGGCGCATCCCGTCCTCGTCCTCGACCACGATCCCCGTGAGCTGCGTCACCTCGTCCAGGTTGGGCGTGGCGACGGTGGCGGTCGGCAGCAGGCGCTTCCGTACGGACTCCAGGGCGGAGGCCGCGAGCAGCGGGTCGCCGTGCTTGGAGACGCCGACCGGGTCCACGACCACGGGGGCGTCCGTGCCCGCCAGGAGCTCGGCGACGGTGTCGACGAGCGGGGCGGTGGCGAGCATCCCGGTCTTGACCGCGTGGACGCCGATGTCGTCGGCGACGGCCCGGTACTGGGCGCGGACGGCCTCCGCGGGGAGCTCCCAGACGCCGTGGACCCCGCGCGAGTTCTGCGCGGTGACGGCGGTGAGGACGCTCATGCCGTGGACGCCGAGGGCGAGCATGGTCTTGAGGTCGGCCTGGATGCCGGCACCGCCGCCGGAGTCGGATCCGGCGACGGTGAGGACCAGGGGCGGCGGGGTGGTCACTCGGTCTCCCCGAAGTGGTCCCAGCCGCCGGTGCTGTGCCAGGGGGCGCCGTCGACGGTCACCTGGGGCAGCGCGGAGGGGGCGATGACCTCGCCGATCACCTTCCAGCGGGCGGGCAGCTTCACGTCCGGCGGGAAGGTGGCGACGATCGCGTGGTCCTCGCCCCCGGTGAGGACCCACTGGAGCGGGTCGACGCCGACGGCCTGGCCGATGTCGTGCATCTGGCCGGGGATGTCGATGAGTCCGGAGCGCAGGTCGATGCGGACGTTGCTGGCCTCGGCGATGTGGCCGAGGTCGGCGATGAGTCCGTCGCTGACGTCGCACATGGCGGTCGCGCCGAGCCCGGCGGCGGCCGGACCCGCGTGGTACGGCGGTTCGGGGCGGCGGTGCGCCTCGACGAAGGCGCGCGGCGACCGGAAGCCCCGGGAGAGGACCGCGTAGCCGGCCGCGGACCAGCCGAGCCAGCCGGTGTAGGCGACGACGTCGCCGGGCTGGGCGCCGCCCCGGGTGACCGGGTCGGCGTTGCGGAGGTCGCCGAGGGCGGTGATGGAGACCGTGATCGTGTCGCCGCGGACGACGTCCCCGCCGACCACCGCCGCGCCCGCGACCTGACATTCGTCGCGCAGGCCGTCCATCAGTTCCGTGGGCCAGGTGACGGGGAGTTCGGCGGGGACGACGAGGCCGAGGAGGAGGGCGGTGGGGACCGCGCCCATGGCGGCGATGTCGGCGAGGTTCTGCGCGGCGGCCTTGCGGCCGACGTCGTACGCCGTCGACCAGTCGCGGCGGAAGTGACGTCCTTCGAGCAGGATGTCCGTGCTGGCCACCACGCGCCGGTCCGGGGCGGAGACCACTGCGGCGTCGTCGCCTGGCCCGATCCGTACCGCCGGGGTGGAGGTGAGCCGGGACGTGAGCTCCCTGATGAGCCCGAACTCGCCCAGTTCTCCGACTGTGCCCTTCACCGCGTCTCACCTCGTGTCGTCGTGCCGTCCGGTGCGGGGCGGAGCGTCCGCTCGCGCCGCGGGTCGCGGGCCGTCACCGTGCTGGGTACCGTCAAGTTGACCGTCAACTTCTGTCCTGTGTACGCCACACCCCGGGCGCTCCGGAAGGCGCGGGTCTCCCCGTGGCTTCCGGCAACGCGGTACCGTGGCGTCTCTTTCTCCCACAAGATCCTCGTGGCCGCCCTGGAGGTTCCGTGGTACAGGCGTACATCCTGATTCAGACCGAGGTGGGAAAGGCGTCTACCGTCGCCGACACCATCGCCAAGATCCCGGGGGTGATCCAGGCCGAGGACGTGACCGGGCCGTACGACGTGATCGTGCGGGCCCAGGCCGACACGGTCGACGAGCTCGGCCGCATGGTGGTCGCGAAGGTCCAGCAAGTGGACGGCATCACGCGCACCCTGACCTGCCCGGTCGTCCATCTGTAGCCCCCGTCTACCCTTGGCCGGTGACCTCTTCCCACCGGCCTCTCGGCCTGCCCGCCTCGGCCGCCGTCCTGCTGCTGGCCGTCACCGGCTGCTCCGCCGACGCCCAGGCGTCGGTACCGGTGCCGACGCCGCCCGCGGCGGAGGCGGCGCTCTGCCGTGCGCTGGCGAAGGAGCTCCCGGACACCGTGGCGGGGCGGGAGCGGAGCGATCCGTCCCCCGACTCCGAGCTGACCGCCGGGTGGGGTGACGGAGCGATCGTACTGCGCTGCGGGGTCACCCGGCCCGAAAAGATGAGCGATCCGCAGGCGAAGGCCGTCTCCGCCGAGGGCGTGCGCTGGATGCTGGAGCAGCCCGAGGAGGGCGGCCCCCGTTTCACCTCGGTCTACCGGGCGACGTACGTCGAGGTCGCCCTGGACGAGCGGTACGCCCACGACATCGGGCCGCTCGTGGACCTGGCCGCGCCCGTCGCGCGTGCGGTGCCCTGCGCCCTGGAGCCCGAGTGCCGTTAGGCCGTGCCTTTCCGGACCGGGCCGGTCCCGCGAAGCCCGGCCCGCCCTAAGGACACGGCCCCGGCCCGCCCGAAGGACAGGGCCCGGGCCCGCCCGAGGGGGACGGGCACGGGCCCCGGGGCTCTAGCGCAGGCCCGTGGAGCGGGTCAGCGCGGCCTGGATCAGCCGGTCGACCAGCTCGGGGTAGCTCACGCCGCTCTCCTGCCACATGCGCGGGTACATGGAGATCGGGGTGAAGCCGGGCATGGTGTTGATCTCGTTGATGACGAAGTCGCCGTCCTCGGTGAGGAAGAAGTCGGCGCGGACCAGGCCCTCGCAGGAGACCGCGTCGTAGGCGGCGACGGCCAGGCGCTGGACCTCGGCGGTGGCCTCCGCGCCGATCGGGGCGGGCACCAGGCCGGAGGCCGAGTCGATGTACTTGGCCTCGAAGTCGTAGAAGTCGTGGTCGGTGACCGGCGGGATCTCGGCGGGCACGCTGGCGCGCGGGCCGTCCTCGAACTCCAGGACGCCGCACTCGATCTCGCGGCCGCGCACCAGCGCCTCCACGATGATCTTCGGGTCGTAGCGACGGGCCTCCTCGACGGCGTCGTCGAGGCCGGAGAGGTCGTCGACCTTGGTGATGCCGACGGACGAGCCGCCGCGGGCCGGCTTCACGAAGAGCGGCCAGCCGTGGTCGGCGGCGAACTCGACGATCTTCTTGCGGGCCTCGGCCGGGTTGCGGTCCCACTCGCGCGGCCGGATGACCTCGTACGGGCCGACGGGCAGGCCGTAGGAGACGAAGACCCGCTTCATGTACTCCTTGTCCTGGCCGACGGCGGAGGCGAGGACGCCCGCGCCCACGTACGGGATGCCGGAGAGCTCCAGGAGGCCCTGGAGGGTGCCGTCCTCGCCGTACGGGCCGTGGAGCATGGGGAAGACGACGTCGACCTCGCCGAGGGCCCGCGGCAGGGAGCCGGACTCCGACGGGGCGAGGTGGACGACCTCGCGGCTGGCCGGGTCGACGGGGAGGACCACGCCGCCGGTCTCCGACTCGGCGAGCTGGGCGACGTCCGGCAGGGCGCGCTCGGCGATCGCCATCCGCTCGGGGGCGTCGGCGGTCAGGGCCCAGCGCCCCTCCCGGGTGATGCCGATGGGCAGCACGTCGTACTTCGTCCGGTCGATCGCCTTGAGGACGGCACCGGCGGTGACGACGGAGATGGCGTGCTCGGAGCTGCGTCCGCCGAAGACGACGGCCACGCGGGGCTTGCGGGGGCTCTGGGTGTTCTCGCTCATATCGCGATGAGCGTACCTTGCGGTCTCCGAACTCCTGAGCGCCCCGCGTGCGGTCTCGCGCGGACGGCGCAGCGCCGTCGGTCAGCGCCTTTCGGGCTTGGCGCTGCGCGACATCAGTTCCTTGAGGGCGACCGTCGGCGGCTTCCCGTCGTGGACGATCGAGACGACCGTCTCGGTGATGGGCATGTCGACGCCGTGCCGGCGGCCCAGGTCGAGCACCGACTCGCAGGACTTGACGCCCTCCGCGGTCTGCTTGGTGGCCGCGACGGCCTCCTGGAGGGTCATCCCGCGGCCCAGGTTGGTGCCGAAGGTGTTGTTCCGGGAGAGCGGCGAGGAGCAGGTGGCGACCAGGTCGCCGAGGCCCGCGAGGCCGGAGAAGGTCAGCGGGTCGGCGCCCATGGCGAGGCCGAGGCGGGTGGTCTCGGCGAGGCCCCGGGTGATGAGCGTGGCCTTGGAGTTGTCGCCGAGGCCCATGCCGTTGGCGATGCCGACGGCGAGGCCGATGACGTTCTTCACCGCGCCGCCGAGCTCGCAGCCGACGACGTCGGTGTTGGTGTACGGGCGGAAGTACGGGGTCATGCAGGCGGCCTGGAGCCGCTGGGCGACCGACTCGTCGACGCAGGCGGCGACGGCGGCGGCGGGCTGGCGGGCGGCGATCTCGCGGGCCAGGTTGGGACCGGTGAGGACGGCCACCCGCTCGGCGGGGACGTCGGCGACCTCGGTGATGACCTCGCTCATCCGCTTGGCGGTGCCGAGCTCGATCCCCTTCATGAGGGAGACGAGCACGGTGTCCCGGCCGAGCTTGGGCGCCCAGGCGGCGAGGTTCTCGCGCAGCGTCTGGGAGGGGATGACCAGGACGGCGAAGTCGGCCCCGTCGGCGGCCTCGGCCGCGTCGGCGGTGGCCGTGATGCCCCGGGGGAGTTCGACGCCGGGCAGGTAGTCCGGGTTGGTACGGGTGGTGTTGATGGTCTCGGCGAGCGCGGGGCGGCGGCCCCAGAGGCTCACCTCGCAGCCCGCGTCGGCCATCACCATGGCGAAGGCGGTGCCCCAGGAACCGTTGCCGAAGACGGCGGCCTTGGTCATACGGCGCCTCCCTCGGCGGCCTTGCGGCGCTGGTCCAGACGGGCCCGGCGCGGGTCGTACGGCACGGCGGGGGCCTGTTCGCCGCGGACCTCCTCCAGGAGGGCGGTGATGGCGGCCATGATCGTCTCGGTGGCCTCGCGCAGCACCTCGGGGGTGGGCTCCAGGCCGTCGAAGCGGGAGAGGTCGACCGGCGGGCCCGCCTGCACGATGAGCGTCTTGCGCGGGAAGAGCTTGAACTTCTCGGTCCTGGCGTACGGCGGCATCGCCAGGTTGGCGCCCCACTGGGCCACCGGGATGACGGGCGCCTTGGTGAGCAGCGCGACACGGGCGGCGCCGGTCTTGCCGGGCATGGGCCACATGTCGGGGTCCCGGGTGAGGGTGCCCTCGGGGTAGAAGGCGACGCACTCGCCCCGCTCGATGGCGTCCACGGCGGCGCGGAAGGCGTCCAGGGCGTTCGCGGTCTCGCGGTAGACGGGGATCTGGCCGGTGTTGCGGAGCATGGTGCCGACGAATCCGGCCTTGAAGAGGCCGGCCTTGGCCAGGAAGCGGGGCACCCGGCCGGTGTTGTACTGGTAATGCGCGTAGGAGAGCGGGTCCAGGTACGAGTTGTGGTTGACCGCGGTGATGAAGCCGCCGTCGGCCGGAATGTGCTCCATGCCGCGCCAGTCCCGCTTGAACAGAACCACCAGGGGGGGTTTGGCGATGACCGCCGCGAGGCGGTACCAGAAGCCGATTCTGCGGCGGGGCACTCGGGGCACCTTTCTCCGGGTTTGCTGGCAGGGGGTCAAGTGTCGCCCCATGCTCCTGCTCTGTCGAGGACACCGTACGCCCCGGGGCCGGGGCCGTACCGCGCGGGCGGGACAGAATGGGCCGCGATGAACACGGATGCGGACGACGGCTGGTCCCTGGTCGTACCCCTGAAGCCCCTGGCCCTGGCGAAGAGCCGGCTGGCCCCCGCCGCGGGGGAGCTGCTGCGGCCCCGGCTCGCCCTGGCGTTCGCCGAGGACACGGTGGCGGCGGCGCTGGACTGCCCGGAGGTGCGGGACGTGGCGGTGGTCACGGACGATGCGGCGGCGGGCCGGGCGCTGGCCGCGCTGGGCGCGCGGATCGTGCCGGACGTCCCGGCGGCGGGGCTCAACGCGGCGCTGGCGCACGGCGCCCGGGCGGTGCGGGAGCGGCGGCCGCACGCGCGCGTGGCGGCGCTGAACGCGGATCTGCCGGCGCTGCGCCCGGCGGAGCTGGCGCGGGTCCTGGCAGCGGCCCGGCAATTCCCGAGGGCATTTCTCGCGGATGCCGCCGAAATCGGTACGACATTCCTCTCGGCGGCGCCGGGGGTGGAATTGGAACCGGCATTCGGGGGCCCGTCGCGGCTTCGGCATTTGTCGACGGGCGCGGTGGAAATCAGGTTGTCGGGCGTGGATTCCGTCCGCCGGGACGTGGACACCGGCGAGGACCTGGCGGCGGCGGGCTCCCTGGGCCTCGGCCCGCGGACGGCGGCCCGGCGGCCGGCGGCGGCCGGATAGGGTGCGGTCCATGCAGGCGACCGCGTACACGTACGACCCCGAGACCCGCAGCGGCAGTGTGCTGCTCGACGACGGCACCCCGGTGGAGTTCGGGACGGAGGCCTTCGACGCGGGCGGGCTGCGACTGCTCCGTCCGGGGCAGCGGGTGCGGATCGAGACGGAGCCCGGCACCGCGGGCGCGGGTCCGCGGATCACCCTGGTGACGCTCCAGACCTTCTGAGCCCCGCGGGCCTCCGGCACTCCCCCGGCCCTGCGGCACTCCCCCGGCCCTCCGGCCTGCGGCACTCCCCTCGCTCCCGGTACCCCCGTGCCCCGGAACGCGCCGCGGGCCGGGCTCCCGTGGAGGGAGCCCGGCCCGGCGCACGTGCGATGACCGTCCTACTTCTTGGCGGCGGTCTTCTTGGCCGTGGCGGTCTTGCGCGCCGTGGTCTTCTTGGCGGGCGCCTTCTTCGCCACGGTCTTCTTGGCCGGGGCGGTCTTCTTGGCGACGGCCTTCTTGGTCGTGGCGGCCGTGGTGGCCTTCTTCGCCGGGGTCGCCTTCTTGGCGGCGGCCTTCTTGGTCGTGGCGGCCGTGGTGGTCTTCTTCGCCGCCGCGGTGGTGGTCTTCTTCGCCGGGGTCGCCTTCTTGGCGACGGCGGCCGTGGTCTTCTTGGCCGGCGTGGCCTTCTTGGCGGCGGCCTTCTTGGCCGTGGTGGCCTTCTTCGCCGCGGCCTTCTTCACCGTGGCGGAGGCGCCACCGGTCAGGCTGCCCTTGGGGGCCTTCTTGACGGAGACCTCGCCGCCCTTGGGGAGCTTCTTCGAGCCGCTGACCAGGTCCTTGAAGCCCTGGCCCGCGCGGAAGCGCGGAACGGAGGTCTTCTTGACCCGCACGCGCTCACCCGTCTGCGGGTTGCGGGCGTAGCGGGCCGGGCGGTCGACCTTCTCGAACGAACCGAAGCCCGTGACCGAGACCCGGTCGCCGGAGACCACGGCGCGCACGATGGCGTCGAGCACGTGGTCGACGGCTTCGGCGGCCTGCTGGCGACCGCCCAACTTGTCGGCAATCACTTCTACGAGCTGCGCCTTGTTCACGTCTTCCCCTTCGGAGACTTTGCCGGAACGAAAGTGTTCAAGCTTTTTCGCACGTTAGGCATGTATATACCGCAAATCAAACACGAAACGGTCTAATCACCCTAGTGCCGCAACGCGGAAGAGCCGTTGCGGAGTTCCTGGTGTCAGTCGCCTTCAGGGAATCGGCCCTCGTCGAGGTCCTTCATCAACCGGTCCAGACGCGTTGCCGCGTCCGCGAGATCGTGCTTCGCCGCGGCCGTCACGACCAGCAGCTTCCGGGACAGCGCCATCCTTACGCCCTCCGGGACTTGCAGTGCGCGCACTCGGGAGTGCGCTTCCTTCAATCGGGCTGCGACCGCCTCGTAGAGCTCGAGTTGGCTGTCGCGTTCCATGCACCGATTGTGCCATCTAGGGCGAGTTGTCGCCCGACAGGGTCTCAACAAGCGACTGCGCCCCCCACCGGAGGGTGGGGGGCGCAGTCTTGGAAAAGCGCTGCTCAGGCCGTAATTGTACGGGGCTTGAAGGACGGCCTGGCCGCCTCGTAGGCCGCGATGTCGGCTTCGTTCTGAAGGGTGAGGCTGATGTCGTCCAGGCCGTTCAGCAGCCGCCAGCGGGCGTTCTCGTCGAGCTCGAAGTCGGCGTCGATCCCGGTCGCCAGGACCTTGCGGGACTCCAGGTCGACGGTGATCTCTGCGGTCGGGTCGGCCTCGGTCAGCTCCCAGAGCGCGTCGACCGTCTCCTGGGGCAGGACGACCGTCAGCAGACCGTTCTTCAGCGAGTTGCCGCGGAAGATGTCGGCGAAACGGGCGGAGATGACGGTCTTGAAGCCGTAGTTCTGGAGCGCCCAGACGGCGTGCTCGCGGGAGGAGCCGGTGCCGAAGTCGGGGCCGGCCACCAGGACCGTGGCGCCCTGCCGCTCGGGGAGGTTGAGGACGAACTGCTCGTCCTTGCGCCAGGCCTCGAAGAGGCCGTCCTCGAAGCCGTCGCGGGTGACCTTCTTCAGCCAGTGCGCCGGGATGATCTGGTCGGTGTCGACGTTGCTGCGGCGCAGCGGGACGGCACGGCCGGTGTGCTTGGTGAAGGCTTCCATGATTCCTCAGACCCCCGCGGTGGTGACGGTGTCGGACAGGTCGGCCGGGGAGGCCAGGTGACCGAGGACGGCGGTGGCGGCGGCGACCTGGGGGGAGACCAGGTGGGTGCGGCCGCCCTTGCCCTGCCGGCCCTCGAAGTTGCGGTTGGAGGTGGACGCGGAGCGCTCACCGGGGGCCAGCTGGTCGGGGTTCATGCCCAGGCACATGGAGCAACCCGCGTGCCGCCATTCGGCGCCGGCCTCCTTGAAGACCTTGTCCAGACCCTCCTCGACGGCCTGCAGGGCGACCCGGACGGAGCCGGGGACGACCAGCATGCGGACGCCGTCGGCGACCTTGCGGCCCTCCAGGAGGGAGGCGGCGTTGCGCAGGTCCTCGATGCGGCCGTTGGTGCAGGAGCCTACGAAGACGGTGTCGACCTTGATGTCGCGCAGCGGCTGCCCGGCGGTCAACCCCATGTACTCCAGGGCCTTTTCGGCGGCGAGGCGCTCCGAGGGGTCTTCGTACGAAGCCGGGTCGGGGACGTTCGCCGAAAGCGGGGCGCCCTGGCCGGGGTTGGTGCCCCAGGTGACGAACGGGGCCAGCTCGGCGGCCTCGATGACGACCTCGGCGTCGAAGACGGCGTCCTCGTCGGTCCGCAGGGTCTCCCAGTAGGCGACGGCGGCGTCCCAGTCCTCGCCCTCGGGGGCGTGGGGACGGCCCTTGAGGTAGGCGAAGGTGGTCTCGTCGGGGGCGATCATGCCCGCACGGGCGCCGGCCTCGATGGACATGTTGCAGATGGTCATCCGGCCCTCCATCGAGAGTTTCTCGATGGCGGAGCCCCGGTACTCCAGGACGTAGCCCTGGCCGCCGCCGGTGCCGATCTTCGCGATGACGGCGAGGATCAGGTCCTTGGCGGTCACGTCGGCGGGCAGCTCGCCGTTGACGGTGATGGCCATGGTCTTCGGGCGGGCCATGGGCAGCGTCTGGGTGGCCAGGACGTGCTCGACCTGGCTGGTGCCGATGCCGAAGGCCAGGCCGCCGAAGGCGCCGTGGGTGGAGGTGTGGGAGTCGCCACAGACCACGGTCATGCCGGGCTGGGTCAGGCCCAGCTGCGGTCCCACCACGTGGACGACGCCCTGCTCGACGTCGCCGAGCGGGTGGAGCCGCACACCGAACTCGGCGCAGTTCTTGCGCAGGGTCTCCAGCTGGGCGCGGGAGACCGGGTCGGCGATCGGCTTGTCGATGTCGAGGGTGGGGGTGTTGTGGTCCTCGGTGGCGAGGGTGAGGTCGAGGCGCCGTACCGGCCGGCCGTTCTGGCGGAGGCCGTCGAAGGCCTGGGGGCTGGTCACCTCGTGCAGCAGGTGAAGATCGATGAAGAGGAGGTCGGGCTCGCCCTCGGCGCGCCGGACGACGTGGTCGTCCCAGACCTTCTCCGCGAGTGTCCTACCCATCGCTTTCCCTCCGGCCGGCGGCTGCGCCGGCACCACTAGAGACCGTTTCGCGGTCCGTTGTGCGGCCGCCCCACCAGAGTGACAAGTTCCTCGGGAAATTGAACTTGCGTTTCACAGAGTGAGACGCGAATATCGTTGCATGGACAACTCTAGCGGCGTAGGCGTTCTCGACAAGGCAGCCCTTGTCCTGAGCGCCCTGGAGTCCGGTCCGGCCACCCTCGCAGGACTGGTCGCGGCGACGGGACTCGCACGACCCACGGCCCACCGACTGGCCGTGGCACTGGAACACCACCGGATGGTGGCCCGCGACATGCAGGGCCGTTTCATTCTCGGCCCGCGGCTCGCCGAGCTCGCGGCGGCGGCCGGCGAGGACCGGCTGCTCGCGACGGCCGGACCGGTGCTGACGCACCTGCGTGACGTGACCGGGGAGAGCGCGCAGCTCTACCGCCGTCAGGGCGACATGCGGATCTGCGTGGCGGCGGCCGAGCGTCTCTCGGGTCTGCGGGACACGGTCCCGGTGGGCTCGACGCTCACCATGAAGGCCGGCTCCTCCGCGCAGATCCTGATGGCCTGGGAGGAGCCCGAGCGGCTGCACCGCGGCCTCCAGGGCGCCCGTTTCACGGCGACGGCCCTCTCGGGCGTACGGCGCCGTGGCTGGGCCCAGTCCATCGGTGAGCGGGAGCCGGGCGTCGCGTCCGTCTCCGCGCCCGTCAGGGGCCCGTCGAACCGCGTGGTGGCCGCCGTGTCGGTCTCCGGTCCGATCGAGCGCCTGACCCGCCACCCGGGCCGTATGCACGCCCAGGCCGTCATCGACGCCGCCGCCCGTCTCAGCGAGGCACTCCGCCGCACCGGCTGATCTTCCTCTGTTCACCTGTACGTTCCCCGGCCCACCGCTCCAACGCCGCAGCGGTGGGCCGGAGTTGTGTCCGCATCCGGGCGGCACGCCGCCGGGAACAGCGAAGAAGCCCTCCCCCGAAGGGAAGGGCTTCTTCGTCGAGTACCCCCGACCGGATTCGAACCGGCGCTACCGCCTTGAGAGGGCGGCGTGCTAGGCCGCTACACAACGGGGGCTTTGGATCATGCGAGCGTTAAATTAATACCGCCGCAGATCCGAGCTGGTCTACCTGGACTCGAACCAAGACTAACTGAACCAGAATCAGTCGTGCTGCCAATTACACCATAGACCAATACGTGGTTAGACCAGCGTCGTACCCCCGACCGGATTCGAACCGGCGCTACCGCCTTGAGAGGGCGGCGTGCTAGGCCGCTACACAACGGGGGCCCTAGCGATCCTGCATCGGGTTCACCGGGAGCTACCCAAGTGATCCCGCGGGAAGGATCTGTACCCCCGACCGGATTCGAACCGGCGCTACCGCCTTGAGAGGGCGGCGTGCTAGGCCGCTACACAACGGGGGCTTTGTGGATGCCATCCACGGTTTGCAGATGAGCTCTGCGAGCTGGCCTACCTGGACTCGAACCAAGACTAACTGAACCAGAATCAGTCGTGCTGCCAATTACACCATAGGCCACCGGGGCAACTTCCCCGTGAGGGGGATCTTGCTCGGCTTGCGCTTTGCGGGTTCTTGCCTTTCGGCTTGCTCCCCTCGGCGCAGGAAGAACATTACCCGAAGGTGGACGGTGCTCCAAAACGGGTATCCCCGCGGAGCAGCGGCGGGAGCTGGTGGAGGTCGGTGACGCGGTGCAGGTGGGGCTGTCCGCCGACGTCCGCGCGGTCCAGCCAGATGCCGCGGAGGCCCGCCTCCTGGGCGCCGAGCGCGTCGGTGTCGGGGCGGTCCCCCACGTACGCCACCTCGTGTGGAGCCAGGCCCAGGGCCGTACAGGCGGCGTGGAAGGCCTCGGCGGCCGGCTTGGCGCTGCCCAGTTCGGCGGCGCACAGGACGGCCTCGAAGTGGTCGCGGACGCCGAGGGCGCGGAGCTTGGGCTCCTGGGCGTGGATGCTGGAGTTCGACAGGACGCCCTGCCGGTAGTCGGCGGCGAGCAGGTCGAGGACGGGCAGGGCGTCGGGGAAGAGCTCCCAGGCGGCCTCGTAGTGGGCCACGTACCGGTCGAACCAGGCGTCGGTCTCGGCGTCGTCCATCGCCTGCCGGTCCAGGAAGTCGCGGACCCGCCACCGGCGCTGCTGCTGCCAGTCGCCCAGACCGTCCTCGTAGCGCCGCCAGTGGAGCTCGGTGAGCTCCTTCCAGCGGCGCAGGGCGTCCTCGACGGAGCCGTGCAGGCCGGTCAGGCCCTCGGTCGCGAGGTGGGCGCGCATTCCGGCGCGGTCGGCTCCCGCGTAGTCGAAGATCGTGTCGTCCACGTCCCAGAGGACGGCGCGGATGCTCATGGAACCGACCGTACGCCGCCGGCGCCCGCCGGGGAGGCGTTTCAGCCGGTCCTGGTGAAGCGGAAGGGCCGGAAGTCGGCGACGAAGCAGGCGACCTCGCCGTCGGCGTCGCGGCCGGTCCAGGTCGCGTAGAGGCCGTCGCCCCAGCCCGAGGAGAACACGGCGATGTCGTGACCGTTCTCACCCTCGGCGACGAAGGCCGTCGGGCCGGCCGAGTCGGCGTCCAGCCCCTCCCAGACCACCCCCGAATCGTCGTCGGTGCCGGGGAAGGAGTGGTGGGCGACGGTGTCGAGGAAGCAGCCGGCCCCGGCGTCCACCCCGAAACCGAAGCAGTCGTCCTCGGGCTCGGGCTCCCCCGGCACCAGCGCGGGCTCCCAGCGGACCACCGGGGTGTCGCGGATCACCAGCCGCGCGGCGGCGTTCACGGTGTGGTCGTACGGGTACGTGAAGGCGGCCTCGGCGGTCTGGACCCGGTACCGCCCCGGCGGCACCGCGGCGGTGAAGGGCGCCGGCCGATCGTCGTCGGAGCAGAGGTGCACGATCGGGTCGCAGGCGACGAGCCGTCCGGTGGGCAGGGAGAGCTCCCCCAGCTCCCGCACTCCGAACACCACGTCCTTCCCCTCCGCGGTCGTCACGACGGCTCCCGGGGTGAACCAGTGGGCGTAGTCAGGCGGTGTCATGGACATGGGCCGACCCTAGGGGCCGGGTACGACAGCGGGGGCGGCGCCCGGAGGGGGTCCTCCGGGC
>NZ_JBHTST010000061.1:0-43562 GCF_042794995.1 Streptomyces sp. NPDC056503 | reverse complement strand
GCCGCACCCCGGTCGCCCGGGGTGCGGCCCGTTAGGCTGCGCGCATGCGTGATTTCGGGGTGGGTTTCGGTTATCTGGTCCAGGGCCAGAAGTGGGTGGCGCGACACGGCCGCCAGTTCGGTTTCGGGTTGCTGCCCGGTCTGGTGACGCTCCTCCTCTACGCCGGGGCCCTGGTCGGCCTCGGGTTCGGGGCGGACGACCTGGTGGCCTGGGCGACGCCCTTCGCCGACGACTGGTCCTCCCCGTGGCTCGGCCTCTTCCGCAACGCCCTGACGGCGTTCGTGTTCGTCTTCGGCCTCTTCCTCGCCGTCATCACCTTCACCGCCGTCACCCTCCTCGTCGGCCAGCCCTTCTACGAGTCCCTCTCCGAGGACGTCGACCGCGACCAGGGCGGCGAGGCCCCCGAATCCGGGCTGCCGCTCTGGCGCGAGCTGTGGATCTCGGCCCGTGACAGCCTCCGGGTCGTCCTCCGGGTCGCCTTCTACGGCATCCTCCTCTTCGCCTGCGGCTTCATCCCCGTCGTCGGCCAGACCGTCGTGCCCGCGCTCGGCTTCTGCGTCTCCGGCTTCTTCCTCGCCGAGGAACTGACCGCCGTCGCGCTCCAGCGGCGCGGCGTCGAACTCAAGGAGCGCCTCACCCTCCTGCGCGGGCGCCGCGGCGCCGTGCTCGGGTTCGGCGTCCCCCTCGCCCTCGCCTTCCTCGTCCCCTTCGTGGCGGTCTTCCTGATGCCCGGCGCGGTGGCCGGCGCCACCCTCATGGTCCGCGACCTCCGCGGCGAGCCGAAGAAGGACGCCACCGGAAACGATCAAGGAGGCGGCAACCTTTCCGCCCCGGGCGGCGACCAGGGGGTGCACCACATCCCCCACTGAAGAAGAGAGCCATGACGTCACACAAGCGCAGGACGGGCCGCCGCAGGGCGCTCGTCGGCGGCCTGGCCGCGTTCGGAGTCACCGGCGCGGCCCTCGTCACGACCGGCCTGCTCGCCCCGGCGGGCGCGGCCCCGGCCGCCGTCCCCGCCTGGCCGGCGGCCAAGGGCGAGAAGCCGGTCGCCGCCACCATCGAGGTCTCCGGCACCTACGACGGCAAGCTGAGGCGCTTCTCCGGCACCGGCGACCTCGGCTCCGACGGGCAGGACGAGAGCCAGCAGCCGCTCTTCGTCCTCAAGGACGGCGCCACCCTCAAGAACGTCGTGCTCGGCACCCCCGCCGCCGACGGCGTGCACTGCCTCGGCAGCTGCACCCTCCAGAACGTCTGGTGGGAGAACGTCGGCGAGGACGCCGCCACCTTCAAGGGAACCTCGGCCACCGCCGTCTACACGGTCCACGGCGGCGGCGCCAGGGGCGCCTCCGACAAGGTCTTCCAGTTCAACGGCGCCGGCAAGCTGGTCGTGACCAGGTTCCAGGTCTCCGACTTCGGCAAGCTCGTCCGCTCCTGCGGCAACTGCAGGAAGCAGTACCGGCGCACGATCATCCTCAACGACGTCGACATCACCGCCCCCGGCAAGTCGATCGTCGGCGTCAACGCCAACTACGGCGACACCGCCGCCCTGCGGAACGTCCGCGTCCACGGCGACCCCAAGAAGAAGATCAAGCCCTGCACCCGCTTCACCGGCAACGACACCGGCAAGGAGCCCAAGGAGACCGGTACCGGCCCCGACGGCACCACCTGCCGCTACACGGCCTCCGACGTCTCGTACGACTAGGCCGTAGGGCTCACTCCGCCGTCAGGACCGGATGCAGTTCCGGCCTGGCGTCCCACCACTCCCGGTGGAAGGCGTTGTTGCCCACGTTCGCGAGGTACGCCTCGGCCGCCGCCCGGTACAGCAGTTCCGCGTGCCGGGCGGAGACGGCGGACCGGTTCCAGGCGAGCCGGATCCGTCCGGTCACCGGATCGCCCTCCAGGGGGCGGAGCACGGTCCCCTCGGTCGGCGGGGCGGTGGGCTGGCTCAGCGAGATCGCGCGGCCCGAGGCGATGAGGTCGTAGTGGATCTTCCGGTCGGCGACCCGGTGCCGGAGCGACGGGGTGAAGCCGGCCCGGCCGCAGGCGGCGACCAGCGCCTCGGGGCCGCCGTCGTCGTCCTCGACCAGCGTCATCCAGGACTCGTCCGCCAGCTCGGCCAGCGCGATCCGCTCCTTCCCGGCCAGCGGGTGCCGCGCCGAGAGCCGTACGCAGAAGGGTTCCTTCGCGATCAGGGTCCGGGCCGTCGTGCCCTGCGGCAGGGGGACCTCGTGGTCGTTGACCTCGCCGTACAGCACCGCGTCGTAGCGGCCCGCGCCCAGCTGCCGGGTCAGTGTCGTCGCCGACTGCTCGACCGTCACCGCGATCTCCCGGCCCGCCACGACCTGTTCGAGACCGACGAGCAGCCGGTCCACCAGGACCAGCAGGATGCAGCCGAGCCGCAGCGGGGAGGCCGGGTCGGCGGCCCGCGCGCCCGCCGCGAGCGCGTCCATCTCGCCGAGCACGAGCCGCGCCTTGGAGAGGACGAACTCGCCCAGCGGGGTGGGCTCCACACCGCGCCGCCCCCGCAGGAACAGCTCCCCGCCCGCGACCCGCTCGATCCGCCGGAGCTGCGCCGAGAGCGCCGGCTGCGAGATGCCGAGCCGGTGTGCCGCGCGGCCCAGGCTGCCCGCCTCCGCAATCCGGCAGACGGCTTCCAGATGCCTCAACTCCAGCTGCATTTCAGCAGCGTACGCAGCACCGCACGGCCGCACCATAACCCGCGTCTTATGCCGGATGAGATGTCCCGAACTGGCCATGTCCACGCCCATACTCGGCGCGACGATCCGTCTCCCCCACCCTGAACGGAGCACGACGTTGCACCCCACCAGACTCACGGCGGCCGTGACCGCCCTGGCCCTCTCGGCGAGCCTCGCGACCGTCCTCGCCGGGACCGCCTCCGCCGCTCCCCAGGCGCAGCCGGTCCCGCCGGGCCACGGGAAGTCCCTGGCCCTGGCGGCCGCGGACACCGCCGCCGCCAGCGGCCTCGACGAACTGCGGCACGGCGCCGACGAGGAGCTCGTCCGGACGTCCGTCACCCCCTGGGCGAACGGCCTCTACTACGCCGCCTACCAGCGGACGTACAAGGGCCTTCCGGTCCACGGCGGCGGCGACGCCGTCGTCCTCTCCGACTCCTCCGGCAAGGTCCGCGACGTCACCGGCGCCGCGGCCCCCGCCCTGAGGCTGTCGACGAGCGCCAAGGTCACCGCCGTGGCCGCCCTCGCCACCGCCCGCGGCCAGCTGGCCGCCGTGGAGAGCGCGAGCGCCCCCGAACTGACCGTGCTCCTCAAGGCCGGCAAGCCCGTCCTCGCCTGGCACACCCTGGTCGTCGGCCGCACCGCGAAGGACCTGCCCAGCTCGCTCGACACCTACGTCGACGCCCGTACCGGCAAGGTCGCCCAGGCCACCGACAAGGTCCGGCACGCCGACGGGCGCGGCTACCACAACGGCAACGTCACCATCGACACCGCCGCGTCCTCCATGACC
Organism: Streptomyces sp. NPDC056503; assembly: GCF_042794995.1. NCBI lineage: Bacteria > Bacillati > Actinomycetota > Actinomycetes > Kitasatosporales > Streptomycetaceae > Streptomyces > Streptomyces sp. NPDC056503. Next base: position 40,079 of record NZ_JBHTST010000061.1, on the reverse strand, counting down.
GACACCAGCCGCGGCTCCTTCAAGTGCGGCGGCCAGAACGGCAGCGCGTACACGGGCTCCTCCCCGTGGGGCAACGGCGGCGCCAACGACCTCGTCACCGCCTGCGTCGACATCATGTACGCGGCCCAGCGCGAGTCGAACATGCTCAAGGAGTGGTTCGGCTACAACGGCATCAACGGCCAGGGCGGCATGGTCCCGGCCCGCGCCGGACTCTCCGAGGTCAACGCGTACTACGACGGTACGAAGACCACCTACGGGCGCAACCAGAACGGCACCAACCAGCTCACCGGCATCGACGTCGTGGCCCACGAGTACGGCCACGAGATCTTCGACCGGACCCCGGGCTCGGCCGGCTCGTCCAACGAGAACGGCGGCATGAACGAGTCCACCGGCGACATCTTCGGCGCGCTCACCGAGCACTACGCCAACAACCCGAACGACACTCCCGACTACACGGTCGGCGAGGAGCTGAACTTCACCGGCAACAACCAGCCGATCCGCAACATGTACAACCCCTCGCTCATCAACAACGACCCCAACTGCTACCCGCAGCTGTCCTCCGGCACCGAGGTGCACGCGGCGGCCGGCCCGCAGAACCACTGGTTCTACCTGCTCGCCGAGGGCTCCAACCCGGGCGGCGGCAAGCCGAACAGCCCCATATGTTCCGGCGGCCCGTCCTCCGTCACCGGCATCGGCATCCAGAAGGCCGGCAAGATCTTCATGGGCGCCCTGCTCCTGAAGACCTCCTCCTGGAACCACCTCGCGGCCCGCCGCGCCACCCTCACCACCGCCAAGAACACCTACGGCGCCACCGAGTGCAACGCGGTGAAGGCGGCCTGGAACGCGATCGGCGTCCCCGCCCAGTCCGGCGAGACCGACTGCGGCGGCACCACCACGCCGGACTTCTCGCTCTCCCTGAACCCGTCCTCGGGCTCCGCGCAGCCGGACACCTCGGTGACCGCCACCGTCAACACCAGCACCACCGGCGGCTCCGCGCAGACCGTCCAGCTCTCCGCGAGCGGCGCCCCCAGCGGCGTCAACGTCTCCTTCAACCCGGCCTCGGTGACCTCGGGCAACTCCGCGACGATGACCGTCAAGGTCGCCGCCGGCACCCCGAACGGCACCTACCCGATCACCGTCACCGGTACGGGCTCCGCCACCCACACCGTCACCTACCAGCTGACGGTCGGCACCACGACCCCGCCCACGGGCTGTGACGACACCGAGTACACCTACCAGGGCACGCTCGCCTCGGGTCAGGCCGCCGCCCAGCCGGACGGCTCGTACTACTACGCGGCGAGCGCCGGCACCCACGTCGGCTGCCTGCGCGGTCCGGCCGGCACCGACTTCGACCTCTACCTCCAGAAGTGGAACGGAGCGGGCTGGGCCGACGTGGCCGTCGGCGGCACCGCCGGTGCCGACGAGGACACCAGCTACTACGGCACCGCGGGCTACTACCGCTACGTCGTGCACGCCTACAGCGGCTCCGGCGCCTACACGCTGGGCCTGAGCGCCCCGTAAGGGGCGAAGAGCGCCCCGGGGCGGGGTCCTGACGCCCCGCCCGCAGGGGTCGGGAGGCACATGGCGGACCGGGGGTTCCGTCGTACGCCTCCCGGGCCGGGCCGCCGGAGTCCCACGGCGGTCCGGCCCTTCCGCGCGTCCGGCCGGGCTCAGCCCACCTCGGCGAGCACGAACCCCGGCTTCCTGGAGCCCGCGTCGGCGAGCCGCTCGCCGTCCGGGCCCCAGACGCCGGCCATGCCGCCGCCCTCGCCGACCTCGCTCGGCCCGAGGGAGTTGGCGAGCGCCACGTACAGGCCGAAGTCCCGCGCCCGCGCCGGATAGACGGTCTCGAAGGAGTCGTTCCCGGCCTCCAGCATCGAACTCGCCAGGTAGACCGCGCAGCCGTCGGCGGCGGCCCGTTCGGCCAGCTCGGGGAAGCGGTTGTCGTAGCAGGTGGCGAGCGCGAACCGGAGTCCGCCGAGCTCGAACCGCCCGTCCTCGGTGCCGGCGGTGAAGGTGTCCGTCTCCGCCCCGTGGAACAGGTGCCGCTTGTCGTAGCGGGTGAGCGGCGAACCGTCCGGGCCGATCACCAGCGTGGTCAGACCGGGGAGCGAACCGCCGCCCCGGACCGGCCCGTTGACGACGGCGGCGGCCCCGGTCGCCCGGCAGGCCTCGCGGACCGGTTCGAGGCGCGGGTCGTCCTCGGCCAGGACCAGCGCCGGGTCCTCCCGGACGAGGGCCGGTTCGTACCCGGTGAGCGACAGCTCCGCGAAGACGACCAGCCGGGCGCCGGCGGCCCCGGCCTCCCGGACCAGACCGGCGATCGTACGGACGTTGGCCTCGACGTCCCCGGCGACCGGGGCGAACTGGGCGGTGGCGATCAGCATGACGCCCATGCTCCCAGCTCCCCGCCGGGCGTCCCCGCGGGGGACCGGCGGAGGCGGCCCCGGCCCCGCGAAAACCCCGGGACGCGTGCGTACGCCGTGACCTAGGCTCGCCGGAACGGTGCCGCGCGCGGCACCGCGGGGTGCGGGGCCGTGGCAGAGCGGCCGATTGCGGAGCCGGGCCGAGGAGGTTCCCGAAGCCCGGGGAGAGGGAGCGGTCGCCGGACCTGGCGGCCGACTCGCGCGGGTTCGAATCCCGCCGGCCCCGCACCCGCCCCGCGGGCCGCTACTCCTCGGCGGCCCCGGACAGCAGCCGCAGGAAGTCCCGGAAGGCGCCGGGCATGTCGACCGAGGACGGATCCAGGAGCCACTGGTACTGGAGGCCGTCCATCACGGCGGTGAGCAGCGGGGCCGCCCGCTCCGGGGTGAGGCCGCCCGGCAGCCGCTCGCCGAACTCCAGGCGCAGCACGTCCGCCATGTTGGCCCGCACCTGCGCGTACCGCTCGGTGAAGAAGGCCCGTGCCGGGTGTCCGTCGGTGACGCTCTCGCCGAGCAGCGCGGAGAAGGTCTGCACGATCCCGGGCCGCATCGCGTTGTACTCGACCAGCGATTCGAGCAGGTCGAGGCGCCAGCCCTCGCGGTCCCGGCCGCCGCTGGTGTCCCAGCGGTCGCGCTCCTCCAGGACGGCGACGAGCAGGGCCTCCTTGGTGGGGAAGTAGTGCAGCAGGCCCTGCTGGGTCAGGCCGACGCGCTCGGCGACGGAACCGAGCGTCGCGCCCCGGTAGCCGCGCTCGGCGATGACCTCCAGGGCGGCGCGGAGGATCTCCGCGCGGCGCTCCTCGCTCCTGGTCCGTGCCATCGGCCGGCCCCCTTTCCGCAGGTCCCTGTTCCCAGGACCGTACGCCATCCGAAAAGTAACGAACGAATAACATCACCTACCGATCTACAGGTAGGTGTGGCCATCATGGCAGCACCAGCACTTCAACGCGGAGGTACGGACGTGAACGAGGACGCCGTGCGCGAGGCAGCCGTCGAGGCCGCCCTCGCCCAGCTCGACCTGGACGCCAGGACCCGGCTCCTGGGCGGCCAGGACATGTGGTCGCTGCCCGCGATCCCGGAGATCGGACTGGCGTCGCTCGTCATGTCCGACGGCCCCGTCGGCGTCCGCGGCGTCCGCTGGACCGCCGACGACCCGTCCGTCGCCCTGCCGTCCCCGACCGCGCTCGCCGCCACCTGGGACCCCGCCCTCGCCCGCCGGGCCGGCCGGCTCCTCGCCCAGGAGGCCCGCCGCAAGGGCGTCCACGTGCTGCTCGCCCCCACCGTCAACCTGCACCGCACCCCGCTCGGCGGCCGCCACTTCGAGGCGTACAGCGAGGACCCGTACCTCACCGGCGCCATCGGCACCGGCTACGTCCAGGGTGTCCAGGACGGCGGCGTCGGCACCACCGTCAAGCACTTCGTCGCCAACGACGCCGAGACCGACCGCTTCACCGTCGACAACAGGATCGCCCCGCGCCCGCTCCGCGAGCTCTACCTCGCCCCCTTCGAGGCGATCGTCGCCAACGCCCACCCCTGGGGCATCATGACCGCCTACAACCAGGTCAACGGCGTGACGATGACCGAGCACCGCTACCTCGTCGACGAGGTCCTGCGCGGCGAGTGGGGCTTCGACGGCTGCAACGTCTCCGACTGGATGGCCGCCCGCTCCACCACCGGCGACATCACCGGCGGCCTCGACGTGGCCATGCCCGGACCCGGCACCGTCTACGGCGAGCACCTCGCCGCCGCCGTCCGGTCCGGCGAGGTCGAGGAGTCCGCCGTCGACGCCGCCGTACGGAACGTGCTGCGGCTCGCCGCCCGCGTCGGCGCCCTCGAAGGCGCCCCCGCCGCCGTCCCCGAGCCCCCCGCCGCGATCGACGGCGACGCCCTCGCCCGCGAGGTCGCCCGCCGCGGCTTCGTCCTCGTCCGCAACGAGCGCCGGGCGCTTCCCCTGAAGCCCGGCACCGTCGCCCTCTCCGGCGCCGCCGCCCGCGACGCCCGCGTCCTCGGCGGCGGCTCCGCCCAGGTCTTCCCCGAACACGTCGTCTCCCCGCTCGCCGGCCTCACCGCCGCCCTCCCCGACGGCGCCCTCACCTTCCGCGTCGGCGCCGACCCCAGCGAGGAACTCGCCCCCGCCGACCAGGGCTTCACCCTCCGCGCGGTCTGCCGCGACGCCGACGGCACCGTCCTCGGCGAGGGCACCCTCCCCAACGGCCAGGTCCAGTGGATCGGCGACGACCTCCCCGCCGGCGTCACCCACGACGCCCTCGCCTCCATCGAGGTCACCGGCGCCTTCACGCCCCGCGAGACCGGCGCGCACTCCTTCGGCACCCGCGGCCTCGGCGCCTTCGCCCTCACCGTCGACGGGCGCGAACTCTTCGACGGCGTGCAGGAGATGGGCCCCGAGACCGACCCCTTCGAGGCCTTCTTCGGCTCCCCGGTCGAGCGCGGCACGGTCGAGCTCACCGCCGGCCGGACCGTCGAGGTCTCCCTCCGGCACACCCTCGCCAAGGAGTTCGCGGCCCCGCTCCCGGCCGTCATGTTCTCCTTCGTCCACCTCGGTCCCCGCCGGGACCCCGACGAACTGATCGCCGAAGCCGTCGAGGCCGCCCGCGCCGCCGACACCGCCGTCGTGGTCGTCGCCACCACCGAGCGCGTCGAGTCCGAGGGCTTCGACCGCAAGGACCTCGCCCTCCCCGGCCGCCAGGACGACCTGGTCCGCGCCGTCGCCGCCGCCAACCCGAACACGGTCGTCGTCGTCAACGCCGGCTCCCCGGTCGAACTGCCCTGGCGCGACGACGTGGCCGCGATCCTGCTCGGCTGGTTCCCGGGCCAGGAGGGCGGCGACGCCCTCGCCGACGTGCTCACCGGCGCCGAGGAGCCCGGCGGCCGCCTCCCCACCACCTGGCCGGTCGCCCTCGCCGACGCCCCCGTCACCGAGGTCATCCCCACCGAGGGCGCACTGGACTACACCGAGGGCCTGTTCATCGGCTACCGCGCCTGGGACAAGGCCGGCGCCGCCCCCGCGTACCCCTTCGGCCACGGCCTCGGCTACACCACCTGGTCGTACGACTCCGTCACCGCCACCCCCGAGACGGTCACCGTCCGCCTCACCAACACCGGGGACCGCCCCGGCCGCGAGACCGTCCAGCTCTACCTCGCGCCGGTCGCCGACACCGTGGAGCGCCCCGTCCGCTGGCTCGCCGCCTTCGCCGGTGTCGAGGCCGCGCCCGGCGAGACCGTCGAGACGGTGATCGCCCTCCCGCGCCGCGCCTTCGAGATCTGGGACGAGGAGAAGAACGCCTGGACCCTCGTCCCCGGCCGCTACGAGGTGCACGCCGCCCACTCCCTGGCCGACCCGCGCCTGACCGCCACCGTGGAGCTCTAGCTCCCCGCGCACGGTCCCGGGGTGGCGGACCTGACGCCCGCCGCCCCGGGGCTACTCCTCCGTGATCCGCCGGTACGCCAGCTCCGCCAGGCGTGCCTGTCCGTCGCGGCTCGGATGGAACCAGTCCCAGGTGCTCAGCAGCGACTCGTCGAAGCGGAAGCCGAAGACCGCGCCGCCGTCGTACCGGCAGAGCCCGTCCGCCGCGCAGACCTCCGCGAGCACCTCGTTGTACGCCACCACCCGGTCGCGCACCGCCGTCCGCCGCGCCTCGGCCGCCGCCCCCAGGTCCTCCGGGTCCGCCAGCATCGCGCCGCAGACGCCCAGTTCCCACACCCGCAGCGCCAGGGGGCTGGTCCGGCCGGTGTCCCACAGGCGCAGCAGGTCCGGCACGCTCGCCACGTACACCCGGGCCTCGGGCGCGTCCTTCCGCAGCCGGGCCAGCGCCGTCTCGAAGAAGTGGCGGAAGTCCTCCACCGGCGTCATCGCCGCCGCGGTCGGCCGGCAGGCGTCGTTGGCGCCGATCATCACCGTGACCAGCCCGGGCCGTTCCGCCGCCGCCCGGGCCATCTGCTCCGGCAGCGCCGTCACCCGGGCCCCGCTCCGGGCCAGGTTCCAGCTGTTCCCGGCCACCCGGTCGGCGCCGAGCAGGCGCAGCGCCAGGCTGTTCACCGCCGGGTCCGTGCCGGTCGCCCAGGACGCCTCGGGGCAGTCCGCGAGGAGCGCGCAGGCGTCGAAGGCGCGGGTGAGGGAGTCGCCGACGGCGGCGACGGACGTGGGGGAGACGTTCCACCGGGACGTCGGCGTGGGCGTGGGGGTCGGAGTCGGAATCGGTGCCCGAGTCGGCGTGGGCGTCCGCGTCGACGGGGCAGTCGGCTCCGGCGACGACGCCGCTTCGGCGCGGGGGGCCGGCGAACTCGTACAGCCCGCGAGCGCGGCGACCGCGAGCACCGCTCCCACGGCGGCGGTACGGATGCGGTGTCGGCCGTACGGCACCGGCCCCTCCTTCGCGCTGACGTCCTGGCGAGTGAAAGCTTCGTGTCCACCCGCCCCCGGGCCGACCGTACGTCACCCTGATGACGGTGCGGCACGGTAGCTTTTCCCCGTCGAACCTGCGGCGCGCCCGCGCCGACCGGCTCCGGTAAATTACATCACGTCACATGCTGTCCCTTTTCAGAAGGTTTGCGGAGTTCTGCTCCTGATGCTGTTTACCGAGGCCGCTGGGAAGGCGAACCTCGTCCCACACTGGAGGTCCCGGTGACGACACGTGGAGTCCTGTACGTACACTCCGCACCGCGCGCGCTCTGCCCGCACGTCGAATGGGCGGTGGGAGGTGTCCTCGGCGCGAGGGTCCAGCTCGACTGGGTCCGTCAGCCCGCGGCGCCCGGCACCTGGAGAGCCGAGTTCTCCTGGCGGGGCGAGACCGGCACCGCCTCCAAACTCGCCTCCGCCCTGCGCGGCTGGCAGATGCTCCGCTTCGAGGTGACCGCCGAGCCCTGCCCCACCGCGGAGGGCGAGCGCTACAGCGCCACTCCCGACCTGGGCATCTTCCACGCCGTCACCGGCATGCACGGCGACATCCTCGTCCCCGAGGACCGGCTCCGCGCCGCGCTCGCCCGCGCCGCGCAGGGCGAGACGGTCCTGGAGGCCGAGGTCGCCCGACTCCTCGGCAAGCCCTGGGACGACGAACTGGAGCCCTTCCGCTACGCCGGCGAGGGCGCCCCGGTCCGCTGGCTTCACCAGGTCGTCTGAGACCGTTCACCCGGGCCCGCTAGCTTCCCGCCCCGAGGCGCGCACGGAGCGCGCGGGGCGGGGGACGGGCCTTGAGGAATCTGCGGAGGACGGTCGGCGCGGCCGCCATCCTGCCGGCGGGGACGGCGCTGGGCGCGGCCCTGGTGCTGCTGGCGGGCTTCGTCTACCAGGTGGTGGCGGGGGACGCGAGCGGCGCCATGGCGGCGTGGGCGCTCGGGCTGCTGGTGCTGGCGGTGGTCCTCCTCGGCGTCTTCGGCGCGATGCTGCCGGACGAGGGCGCCGAGACCGCGGTGGCGCCGGACGGGCCGGGCGGGCCGGGCGGCGCCCCCGTGAAGCCCGCCCCGGGCGAGCCCGGGGAGCCCTCTCCCGACAGGCCCGGGGCGGCCCCGTCGGGGGACTGGTTCGACGACTGGTTCGACGTGCTCACCTTCTGCCTCGTCCTGCTCGGTCTCGTCGCCGGAGGCCCCGTCGGCATCGCCGGCTACGAGGCCCTGCGTCCGAGGACGGCCGCGGCGGCGCCCCCGTCCCCCTCCCCGCCGGTCTCTCCGTCGGTCTCCCCGTCCGCCTCGCCCCGGCCGCCCGGGGAGGCCTCCGTCGCCTGGACGGTGCCGCCCGTCGGAGGCCCGTACGACACGGCGCCCGGCGCCTGGGGGCTCGGCGACGCGGTCGTCCACGTCCGGCTCGACGGGCTCTGGGCGTACGCCGTCCGCGACGGTGCCGTGCGCTGGAGCGTTCCGGCGCCCCCGCGCGAGGCCGTGTGCGCGATGAGCCCCTCCACCGGGGGGCCCATCGGGCTCGTCGCGTTCGGGCGGCACGAGAAGCCCTGCGCGACCCTCGTGGCCGTGCACACCTCGACCGGGAAGGTGCTGTGGCGGCAGCCGGTCCGGGGCGCGGGGCTCGCCGCGTACGGCCTCGCGGCCGGCGGCTCCACGGCCGTCGCCGCGGAGGACCGGGTGGTGCGCGGCCGCTCCGCCGAGACCGGGGAGGAGCGCTGGCGGCGCCCGCTCGCCCCGGACTGCGCGATCCGTCCTCTCCTCCTGCCCGCCACCGGCGTCCACGTCATCGTGAACCGGGTGGCGTCCGCCCCCCAGCCGGCCGTCCTGGCCCTGCGCTGACACGCCGGAAGGCCCGCCGCGCCGACACGCCGGAAGGCCCGCCCCGAAGAACGGGGCGGGCCTTTAGGGCGGGCGCGGGTCAGACCGTGCGGAAGGCCAGGACGACGTTGTGGCCGCCGAAGCCGAAGGAGTTGTTGACCGCGGCGATCGTGCCCTGGGGGAGCTCGCGGGGGGTGTCGCGGACGATGTCCGCCTCGACCTCCGCGTCCAGGTCGTCGATGTTGATCGTCGGCGGGGCGAGGCGGTGGTGGAGCGCCAGGACCGTCGCGACGGTCTCGATGCCGCCGGCGCCGCCGAGGAGGTGGCCGGTCATCGACTTGGTCGCGGAGACCGCCACGTGGTCGAGGTCGTCGCCGAAGACCTTCCGCAGCGCCTTGATCTCGGCGACGTCGCCCTGCGGCGTCGACGTGGCGTGCGCGTTGAGGTGCACGACCTCGGCCGGCTTCAGGTCGGTGGTCTCCAGCAGGTGCTGGAGCGCGGAGGCGATGCCCCGGCCGGTCGGCTCGGGCTGCGCGATGTGGTGGCTGTCGGCCGACAGGCCCTGGCCGATCGCCTCGCAGTAGATCTTCGCGCCGCGGGCCTTGGCGTGCTCCTCGGACTCCAGGATCACGACGCCGGCGCCCTCGCCGAGCACGAAGCCGTCGCGGCCGGTGTCGTAGGGGCGCGAGGCCTTCGTCGGCTCGTCGTTGTTCTTGGACATCGCCATCATGTTGGCGAAGGCGGCGATCGGCAGCGGGTGGATCGCGGCCTCGGTGCCACCGGCGACGACCACGTCGGCACGGCCGTTGCGGATCATCTCGATGGCGTAGCCGATCGCCTCGGCGCCCGACGCGCAGGCGGAGACCGGGGTGTGGACGCCGGCGCGGGCGTTCACCTCCAGACCCACGTTGGCGGAGGGGCCGTTCGGCATCAGCATGGGCACGGTGTGCGGGGAGACGCGGCGGACGCCCCGCTCCTTCAGCACGTCGTACTGGTCGAGCAGGGTCGTGACGCCGCCGATGCCGGAGGCGATCACGGAGCCGAGCCGCTCGGGCGTGACGGCCGCGTCCTCGCCGGCGGGGGCGGTGAAGCCCGCGTCGGCCCACGCCTCACGCGCCGCGATCAGCGCGAACTGCGCCGAGCGGTCCAGCTTGCGGGCGAGCGGGCGGGGCAGCACGTCGCCCGGGTCCACCGCGGCGAACGCGGCGATCTTGACGGGCAGTTCGGCGAAGCGCTCGCCCTCCAGGGGCTTGACGCCGGAGCGTCCCGCAAGAAGACCTTCCCAGGTCGTCGCGGAGTCGCCACCCAGCGGTGTGGTTGCGCCGATACCGGTGACGACCACGGTGCGATTGGTCGAGCTCACAGGAATTCGTTCTCCATGTGTGTGATGGTCGAAAGACGGCGCCACCGCCGGGTGGCGGACCGAGTCAGCGGGGACCGGGCCCCGTGGGGCCTGGTCCACCAGGGCCGAATCAGGCCTGGTGCTTGAGGATGTAGGAGACGGCGTCGCCCACGGTCTTGAGCTCCTTGACGTCCTCGTCGGGGATCTTGACGTCGAAGCGCTCCTCGGCGGCGACGACGACCTCGACCATGGACAGGGAGTCGACGTCCAGGTCGTCGGTGAAGGACTTGTCGAGCTCGACGTCGTTGACCGGGATGCCGGCGATCTCGTTCACGATCTCGGCGAGACCTTCGACGAGCTGCTCCTGGGTGAAGGCCATGGTGGCGCTCCTTCTGTGGTTGCTGGGGTGAGTGGGGCTTCCGGGAGATTCCCGGTCGCCTAGGGGAGAGTAACGACCGTCGCGGCGAACGCGAGACCCGCCCCGAAGCCGATGACGAGCGCGGTGTCGCCGCTCTTCGCCTGTCCGGTCGCCAGGAGCCGCTCCATCGCGAGCGGGATCGAGGCGGCCGAGGTGTTGCCGGAGGTCTCGACGTCGCGGGCGACCGTGACGTGCTCCGGCAGCTTCAGGGTCTTCACCATCGAGTCGATGATCCGCATGTTGGCCTGGTGCGGGATGAAGACGTCCAGGTCGTCCGCCGTGATGCCGGCGGCGTCGAGCGCCTGCTGGGCCACCTTGGCCATCTCGAAGACGGCCCAGCGGAAGACCGCCTGGCCCTCCTGCGTGATGGCCGGGAACTTGATCTCGCCGGCCTCGTTGAGCGGGAGGTTGGAGACGTCGCCGACGGCGAAGTCGTTCCACGGCACGGTCTGCCGGATGTGGTCCGCCTTGTCGCCCTCGGAACCCCAGACGGTGGGGCCCATGTGCGGCACGTCGGAGGGGCCGACCACGACCGCGCCGGCGCCGTCGCCGAACAGGAAGGCCGTCGCGCGGTCCTCCAGGTCGGTCATGTCGCTGAGCCGCTCCACGCCGATCACGAGCACGTACTCCGCCGAACCCTCGACGATCATGCCCTTGGCGAGGGCGAGGCCGTAGCCGAAGCCCGCGCAGCCGGCGGAGATGTCGAACGCGGCCGGCTTCCCGGTCGGGCTGATCTTGTCCGCGATCTCGGTGGCGACGGCCGGGGTCTGCTTGAAGTGCGACACCGTGGAGACGACGACGGCGCCGATCTGCTCCGGGGCGATCCCGGCCGCGGCGATCGCCTTGCCCGAGGCCTCCACCGACATGGCGCTGACGGTCTCCTCGGAGGAGGCCCAGTGGCGGGTGACGATGCCCGAGCGCGAGCGGATCCACTCGTCCGACGAGTCGATCTTCTCGAGGATCACCTCGTTGGGCACGACGCGGGCCGGGCGGTAGGCGCCGACGCCCAGGATGCGTGCGTACGGGGAGCCCTTGCTGGGCTTGATCTTCGACATGCTTCTCGACACTCCTCGTCAGACGGCCGTGTGCTCGGCGACGAGCGTACGGGCCGCGTCCAGGTCGTCGGGCGTCTTGAGGGCCACGGTGGCCACGCCCGGCAGCGCGCGCTTGGCGATGCCGGTGAGGGTGCCGCCCGGGCAGACCTCGATCAGCGCGGTGGCGCCGAGGCCCTGGAAGGTCTCCATGCACAGGTCCCAGCGGACCGGGTTGGCGACCTGGCCGACCAGGCGGGCGAGGACCTCGGCGCCGGTGGCGACGGTCTGCCCGTCCTTGTTGGAGACGTATGTCACGGTCGGGTCGGCCGGGGCCAGTTCCTTCGCGGCCTGCTCCAGGGTGGCGACCGCGGGGGCCATGTGGTGCGTGTGGAAGGCGCCGGCGACCTTGAGCGGGACGACCCGGCGGACGCCCTCGGGCTTGTCCTCGGCCAGGGCGGCCAGCTGCTCCAGCGTGCCGGCGGCCACGATCTGGCCCGCGCCGTTCACGTTGGCCGGGGTGAGGCCCAGCTTCTCCAGGTGCGGGACGGTCACCTCGGGGTCGCCGCCGAGCAGCGCCGACATGCCGGTCGGGGTGATCGCGGCCGCGTCGGCCATCGCCAGACCGCGGGTCCGTACGAGACGGAGGGCGGCGGTGGCGTCGAGGACGCCGGCGAACGCGGCGGCGGTGAACTCGCCGACGCTGTGACCGGCGACCGCGCCGGGGGACACGTCGCCGAGGGCGGCGGCGGAGAGGAGACCGGCCGCGACGAGCAGCGGCTGGGCCACGGCGGTGTCACGGATCTCGTCCGCGTCCGCCTTCGTGCCGTAGTGGACGAGGTCGAGCCCGATCGCGTCCGACCAGGCCGCGAGGCGGTCGGCGGCGCCGGGGAGTTCGAGCCAGGGAGTCAGGAAGCCGGGCGTCTGGGCGCCTTGGCCGGGAGCGACGAGTACGAGCACCCTCACACTCTCTCTTGCGGACGGTGTCCCGCGCCCGTGGGGACTAGGACGAAGAACCGTCGGGGTAATTGTCGGTGTTCGACAAAAGTCTAGGACTGGCTGTCCGCGTCGGCCAAGCGTCCGAGGATCAGGGCGATCCGCAGGGTGAACGCGGAACGGACGTCGGAGGGTGACCAGCCGGTGACGTCGGTCACACGTCGGAGCCGGTAGCGCACGGTGTTCGGGTGGACGAAGAGCATCCTCGCCGCGCCTTCGAGACTGCTGGCCTGCTCCAGGTAGACACTCAGAGTTTCCAGCAGCGCCGAGCCCGCTTCCTCCAGCGGTCTGTAGATCTCCTCCACCAACTGCTCGCGCGCCGAAGGGTCCGAGGCGATCGCGCGCTCCGGCAGCAGATCGTCCGCGAGCACCGGCCGGGGCGCGTCCTGCCACGCCGTGCCCGCCTTGAGCCCGGCCGCGGCGGCCTGCGCGGACCGCGTCGCCGCCAGCAGGTCGGGCACCACGGGCCCGGCCACCACCGGGCCCGGCGCGTACGGCCCGATCAGCGCCTTCGCCACGGCGATCGGATTGTCGGAGCCGCCCGCGATCACCACGAGCCGGTCGCCGAGCACTCCGGTGAGCACCTGGAGCTTGGCGTGCCGGGCCGCCCGCCGGATCGCCTCCACGGTCAGCTCGCTGTCGCCGTCCGGGGCGGTGCCGAGCACGACGCACACGTGGTCCGGCGAGTTCCAGCCCAGCGCGGCGGCCCGGGACACGGCGCCCTCGTCGGCCTCGCCGGAGAGCACCGCGTTCACCACCAGCGACTCCAGGCGGGCGTCCCAGGCGCCGCGGGCCTCCGCCGCCTGCGCGTACACCTGGGCGGTCGCGAAGGCGATCTCCCGCGCGTACACGAGCAGCGCCTCGCGCAGCACCGACTCGTCGCCGGGCGCGGCGACGTCCTCGATCGCCACCTCCATGACCTCGATGGTCGTCCGGACCATCTCCACGGTCTGGCGCAGCGTGATCGCCCGGGTCAGTTCGCGCGGCGCGGTGCCGAAGACGTCCGTCGAGATCGCCTGCGGGGTCTCCGGGTGCCGGAACCACTCCGTGAACGCGGCGATACCGGCCTGCGCGACCAGACCGATCCACGAGCGGTTCTCGGGAGGCATCGCCCGGTACCACGGCAGCGTCTCGTCCATGCGGGCAATGGCGTTGGCGGCGAGCCGCCCGGAGGACTGTTCGAGGCGTTTCAGGGTCGCGGTGTGCGGATGAGCGGCGTTCGTGGGTTCAGACACGGGACAAGACTGCCTCATCCGGACGCGGACGTGCGGGGTCGGGGCGGTTTCGCCGCCGCGGGCCCCGCTACCGTACGGGGGATGATCCGCATCCAGCGCGCGGGCGACCGCTACCCCGGCGGCGACCCCGGGGCCGGCGTCGAGACCCGGCACGCCTTCTCCTTCGGGCCGCACTACGACCCCGACAACCTCCGCTTCGGTCCCCTCCTCGCGGTCAACGAGGAGCGCCTCGCCCCGGGCGCCGGCTTCGACGAGCACCCGCACTCCCACACGGAGATCATCACGTGGGTGGTGGAGGGCGAGCTCACCCACCGCGACACGACGGGCCACGAGACGACGGTCCGCCCCGGCGACCTCCAGCACCTCTCCTCGGCGGCCGGCGTCCGCCACGTGGAGCGCAACGCCGGCCCCGCCCCGCTGGTCTTCCTCCAGATGTGGCTGGCCCCCCTGGAGCCGGGCGGCTCGCCCTCGTACGGCCTGGTCCGCGGCCTCCCCGGCCGGTACGCCCTTCCGGCGGCGGCGGCGACCCTCCACGTCCACCGCCTGGCGCGGCACGAGGAGGCGGCCCTCCCGGAGGCGGACACCGTCTACGTCCACGTGGTGAGGGGCGAGATCCGCCTGGCGGACGAGACCCTGCGGGAGGGCGACGCGGCGAGGATCACGGCGGAGCGGTCCCTCCGCCCGCAGGCCACGGCGCCGGCCGAGCTCCTGGTCTGGGAGGCCTAGCCCCCGGGCCGCCCCCTCGGGGCCGCCCATCCGGGCCGCCCTCTCGGGACTGCCCCCGGGGTCGTCCATCCGGGCCGCCCTCTCGGGAATGCCCCCGGGGCCGCCCACCCGGGCCGCCCTCTCGGGCCGACCCCTCGGGGGCTTCAACGCACCGCGCTCTTCGCCTTCCACTCCGCCCAGGACAGGTTCCACGCCCCGTACCCGTTCCCCTCGGCGACCACGCCCTTCGTCTCGGCGCCCTTGATCTCGAAGGGGTCGCCGACGTTGACGCTCGCGTAGAAGGAGGCGGCGTCCGCGTCGCTCATGCCGATGCACCCCGAGCTCTTGTTGGCCTTGCCGAACCACCCGGCGTTCCACGGCGCCGCGTGGGCGTACATCCCCGACCAGGTCAGCCGCATCGAGTAGTCGACCATCTTGTCGTAGGCGTCGCCGAGGCCGACCGTCTCCGAGTTCATGTTGATGGTCCCCTCCTTCGCCATCAGCACGGCCGTCCCCCGCCAGGACCGCTTGTCGCCACCGGGCGTCCCGCCGGAGACGAGGATGGTCCGCGCCGTCCGCCCGTCCTTCACCAGGCTCAGCCGCTTGGTGTCCAGGTCGACCTTCACCACCTGCGACGCGCCGATGGTGAACCCGGTCCGGTAGTCGCGCACGAACCAGCCGTCGCCGGAGTCCGTGCCGTTGAGGTCCGCCTCCAGCGTGACCTTCGTGCCCGGCTTCCAGTACTCGCGCGGCCGCCAGTCGACCCGGTCGCGCCCGGAGTAGTCGGTCACCCACCCCCACGACCCCTCGGTGCCGTTCGACGTGGTCACCTTCAACTGCCGCTCCACGTCGGCCTTCCGCTTCACCGGCCGGTCGAAGACGATCGACAGCGGCTGCCCGATGCCGACGGTCGTGTTCTTCCCGGGCGCCAGCGTCAGCTTGTTGACCTGCTCCGCCTTCTCCGTGGCGAAGGTGGACCGGGTCGTCGTCTCCTTCCCGCCGGCGTCGCGCGAGACGACCTCGACCGTGTACGAGGCCCCCGGCGCCGCCTTGCGGTCCGAGGTCCAGCTCGCCCCGCCCGCCGCGGACTTCCCGGCCAGCCGCCCGCCCTCCGCGTCCGTGACCGTCACCGAGGAGAGCGTCCCGCCGGCCGCCGTCACCGTCACCGGCTTCCCGGCCGCGGGCTTCACGACGGTCACCTTGGCGGGCGGCCCGTCCTGCGCGGCCCCGCTCGACGGGGCGGTGGAGGAGCCGGGACCGCTCGCCGCCTGGGCCGTGCAGGCGGTGAGGGAGACGGCGAGGGCGACGGCGGCAAGGGCGGGCCGGGACGTGCGTATCGGCGGCACGGAGCACCTCCGGAAGAGGAGAGAAAAGGGTGGGATGCCCGGACTCTAGGCCGCCCGCGGCCTCCACCGCCCCGTCGGAGGCCCGTATGACGGGCGCTGATGAAAAACGGTCATCGTCCCGTCACACACGCCGCGCGGACCCGTCTCATCCGGCTGTGAGCCTGCTGTGCGCCGCGCCACCGAGGGGCGGACGAAGCAAGGAGGCTCCCGTTGTGTCAGCGCTGCTCGTGACGCCCGCACCCGTGAAGCGCCGCCCCGCCGCCGGGCCGTCGCCCGTCGGCCCGCTCCGGCTCGGCCCCGTGTCCCCGGAGGCGTACCGCGCCTTCCTCGCGGCCCGCTCCACCGGCGCGGACGGCCCCAGCTTCCTCCAACTCCCCGCCTGGGCCGAGGTGAAGGAGGGGTGGAGCCACCAACTCGTCGGCTGGGGAACCGAGTCGGGCGCGCTGACCGGCGTCGCCCTCGTCCTGCTGCGGACCTTCCCCGGCACCCGCAAGCACTTCGCCTACCTCCCCGAGGGGCCCGTCGCCGACTGGGCCGACCCCGACCTCGACCGCTGGCTCGACCCGCTCCTCGCCCACCTGAAGGCCTCCGGAGTCTTCGCCGTGCGCATCGGACCCGGGCCCTCCCACCGCCGTTGGACCGCCGCCACCGTCAAGGCCGCCGCCGGACCGGGCCGCCGGCTCGGCGACGTCCTCGCCGACGAGGTCGACCCGCTCGGCACCGCCGTCGCCGAACGGCTCCGCGCCCGCGGCTGGAAGCGCTGCGGCGGCGACTCCGAGGACGGCGCCGACGCCCAGCCCCGCCACGTCTTCCAGGTGCCGCTCACCGGCCGCACCACCGACGACCTCTGGTCCGGCCTCAACCAGGAGTGGCGGCGCAACGTCCGCAAGGCCCGCAAGTCCGGCGTCGAGATCACCGTCGGATCCGCCGCCGACCTCCCCGAGTTCCACCGGCTGCTGCGCGTCACCGAGGAGCGCGACGGCTTCCGCCTCGGCCGCTCCCTCGCCTACTACGAGCGCCAGTACGCGGTCCTCAACGCCGAGCACGCCGGCCGGATGAAGCTCTACCTCGCCCGCCACGAGGGCGAGATACTCGCCGCCCACACCATGATCACCGTCGGCCGGCGGGTCTGGTACCAGACCGGCGCCTCCGCCGACCACCGCCGCGAGGTCCGCCCCTCCAACGCCCTCCAGTGGCGGATGCTGCTCGACGCCCACGCCCTCGGGGCCGACGTCTACGACCTGCGCGGGGTACCCTCCACCCTCGATCCGGACGACCGTGCCCACGGGCTGCTGCGCTGGAAGCTCGGCACGGGCGGACAGGTCGTCGAGACGCTGGGGGAGTGGGAGACACCGATGCACGGAACGACCAACCAGGCGCTGTACCGCGCCTTCCAGGCATACATGAACCGCCGATGAGCGCCGGCACCACCCTCGCGCCGCCCGCGCCGTCCCGGCGGAAGCAGCCGTCCGCGCTGCGCAGCAGCGCCCTCATGGCGGCCGGCTCGCTCGTCTCCCGCGCCACCGGCTTCGTCCGCGCCGCCGTCGTCGCCGCCGCGCTCGGCGCGGGCCTCGTCGCGGACGGCTACGCGGTGGGCAACTCCGTCCCCACCATCGTCTACACGCTGCTCCTCGGCGGCGCCCTCAACGCCGTCTTCGTGCCCGAACTGGTCAAGGCCGCCAAGGAGCACGAGGACGGCGGCGCCGCCTACACCGACCGCCTCCTCACCCTCTGCGGGCTGGCCCTCGTCGTCCTCACCGCCGCCGCCGTCCTCGCCGCGCCCGCGCTCGTCGACGGCTACACCGACTACACCGGCGGTCAGCGGGACCTCACGATCGCCTTCACGCGCGCGTGCCTCCCGCAGATCCTCTTCCTCGGCCTCTTCACCCTCCTCGGGCAGGTCCTCAACGCCCGGGGCCGCTTCGGCGCCATGATGTGGACCCCCGTCCTCAACAACATCGTGGCCGTCGCCGTCTTCGGCCTCTTCCTCGCCGTCGGCGACGGCGGCGAGCTCACGGCGGGGGAGACCGCCCTCCTCGGCTGGGGCACCACCGCCGGCATCGCCGCCCAGGCCCTCGCCCTGCTGCCCGCCCTGCGCGCCGCCCGCTTCCGCTTCCGGCCCCGCTTCGACTGGCGCGGCAGCGGCCTGACCGCCCCGCTGCGCGCCGCCGGCTGGCTCGTCCTGCTCGTCCTCACCAACCAGGCCGCCTACTGGGTCACCACCTGGGTCGCGACCTCCGCGGGCACGGACACCGACACCGGAGGCGCCGGCCTCGCCGCGTACAACAACGCCTACCTGCTGTGGGCCGTCCCGCACGGCATCGTCACCGTCTCCCTGGTCACCGCCCTCATGCCCCGCATGAGCGGCGCCGCCGCCGACGGCGACCTCGCCGCCGTGCGCCGGGACGTCGGCTACGCCCAGCGCACCACGGCCGCCGCCGTCGTCCCCGCCGCCTGCGCCCTCTTCGCCCTCGCCGTCCCGCTCATGTCGGTCGTCTTCGGGTACGGGGCGACCGACGCGGCCGACGTACGCGCCATGGCCTGGACGCTGACCGCCCTCGCCCCCGGCCTCGTCGCCCTCTCCGGGCAGTACGTGTGCACCCGCGCCTTCTACGCGCTCCGCGACACCCGCACCCCCTTCCTGCTCAACCTGGTGATCGCCGGCCTCAACGCGCTGCTCTCCCTCGCCGCGTACCACTGGCTGCCCACCCGCTGGGCCGTCACCGGCATGGCCGCCGGCTACTCGCTCGCCCTCTGGGCGGGCTGGGCGCTCACCGCGTACGTCCTGCGGCGGCGCCTCCCGGCGGCCGGGGCGGAGGCGGACGGCGGCGGCCTCGGCCGGCTCCTGCTCGCCGCCGTCCCCGCCACCGGCTACGGCCTCTTCGTCACCGACGTGACCGCCCCCGTCGGCGCCGTCGTCTCCGGTCTCGCCGGCGCGGTCACCGTCGCCGGCTCCTTCGCCCTCCTCGCCCGGCCGCTGCGCCTCACCGAGGTCTCCGCCCTCCTCACGGCCGCCACGGGCCGCCTCGCCCGCCGGACCTGACACCACCGCGGCCTCCCCCTCGCGGGGGCCTCCACCGACCTTGGGATACTCCACGAATGCCTCGCGTGCTCCTCATCGAAGACGACCCCTCGGTCCGCGAAGGCGTCGAGCTCGGGCTCCGGCGCCGCGGTCACGAGGTGCGCACCGCCGCCACCGGTGAGGCCGGGCTCGCCGCCCTCGGCGAGTTCCGCCCCGACCTGCTGCTGCTCGACCTCATGCTGCCCGGCATGAACGGGGTGCAGGTCTGCCGCCGGGTCCGCGAGAGCAGCCAGCTCCCGATCATCATGCTCACCGCCCGGGGCGACGACTTCGACGTCGTCATCGGCCTGGAGGCGGGCGCCGACGACTACATCGTCAAGCCGGCCCGCACCGAGGTCATAGAGGCCCGCATCCGGGCCGTCCTGCGCCGCATCGAGGAGCCCGGCGGCGGCCGCCCCGCCGTCGAGCACCACGGCGCCCTCGCCGTCGACCGGGCCGGCCTCACCGTCGCCAAGAACGGCGAACGCCTCGCCCTCGCCCCCTCCGAGCTCAAGCTGCTGCTCCACCTGACCGCCGCCCCCGAGCAGGTCTTCAGCCGCCAGCAGCTCCTGGAGCACGTCTGGGAGCACAACTACCACGGCGACGCCCGGCTCGTGGACGCCTGTGTCCGCCGCCTCCGCGCCAAGATCGAGGACACCCCCGGCGACCCCCGCTACATCCAGACCCTGCGCGGCTTCGGCTACCGCTTCGGACCCCTGTGAAGACCTGCGTACCCGGCGAGGAGCCGGGCACGGAGACCCTGTCCGGGGGCGCGGCGCCCGGGACCCCGTACGGGGACGGCCGGGGCGGCGCCGGCACGGAGAGCGGACGGGAGGCCGCCGGTACCGGCGGCCGCGGCGGCACACGGGCCTCCTGGGAGCCCGCCGGCGCCGAGGGCCGCCAGGCGGACGCCGGGGCCGGGCAGGGCCGGGCCGGTCGCGAGGACCGCCGGGACGAGGCCGGTCGCGAGGGCCGCCGGAGCCGGGCCCAGCGGCGGCGGCCCCGCCCGTTCGGGCTGCGGACCCGCCTGGTCTTCGCGTTCCTGCTCGTCGCGGCCGTCGGCTGCGGCACCACCGCCGCCCTCACCTACCGGGCCGCCCGCAGCGCCATCCTGGAGCAGACGCAGAACACCGCCGTCTCCGCCTTCCGCGAGCAGGTCGACGCGCTCAACATCGCGCTGCCGATCGACGAGGACTCGCTCCGCGACATGCTCCTCGGCATCGCGCGCCAGGGAAAGCCCCGCCCCTGGCGGGTCTACGCCGAGTACGGCTCCCTCCGCGTCTCCTCCACCGACCGCCCCACCTCCTCCGTCCTCACCCCGGAGCTGAGGGCCCGCGCCCACGCGCGCGAGGCGACCCCGCACGCGGGCTTCCAGCGCGTGGTCAAGGACGGCACCCCCTACCTGACGATCGCCGTCCCCGCCGTCTTCCTCACCCAGGTCGGCGGCGCCCCCCAGCCCACCGGCCTCGTCCTCTACGCCGTGATGGAACTGCGCGAGGACGAGGCCAACATCGAGGCCCTGGTCACCGCCGCCCGCGACGGCGCCCTGCCCGCCCTCGCCATCGCCCTGATCCCGGCCCTGATCGCCGCCCGCGGCGTCCTCCGCCCGGTCCGCGAACTCCGCCACGCCGCCGCCAGCATGGGCCGCGGCCGGCTCGACACCCGCATCCACGCCAAGGGCAGCGACGAACTCGCCGACCTGGCACGCACCTTCAACGAGTCCGCCGCCGAACTGGAGCGCTCCGTCACCGAGCTGCGCCGCGCCGAGGCCCGCGCCCGCCGCTTCGCCTCCGACGTCTCGCACGAACTGCGCACCCCGCTCGCCGGGATGCTCGCCGTCACCGAGGTGCTCGACGAGGACGCCGCCGCCCTGGACAGCGACACGGCCCGCGCGGTCCGGCTGATCAGCGCCGAGACCGTCAAGCTCGCCGTGCTCGTCGAGGACCTGATGGAGATCTCCCGCTTCGACGCCCGCGCCGCCGAGCTCCACACCGACGAGGTCGACGTCGCCGACTGTGTCCGCAAGACCCTGAGCAGCCGGCACTGGACGGACCCCGAGCAGGTCCACGCGGCCCTCGGGGAGGGCATCCGCGCCCGCCTCGACCCCCGCCGCTTCGACGTCGTCGTGGCCAACCTGGTCGGCAACGCGCTGCGGCACGGACGCGCCCTCGTCACCGTCCGGGTCTTCGTGGACGAGGACGGGTCCACCCTCGTCACCCAGGTTTCCGACCAGGGCCCCGGCATCCACCCGGACGTCCTGCCGCACGTCTTCGAGCGCTTCTACAAGGCCGACCCGGCCCGCACCCGCTCGGCCGGCAGCGGCCTCGGCCTGGCGATCACCCAGGAGAACGTCCGGCTGCACGGCGGCACCGTGGAGGCCGCCAACCACCCCGCGGGCGGCGCCGTGTTCACGGTCAGGATCCCCCTGTGAGGCGCCGCTTCCCGCTCCTCGCGCTGCTCGCCGCCGCCCTGCCGGTGCTCGCCGGCTGCGGCATCCAGGGCAGTGACGTCGTGGAGGCGGGCGGCGCGCCGACGGTCGCCGTCGCGCCGGTCCCGGAGAGCCGGATGCTGCTCTACTTCCTCGGCCCCGACGGCGCGCTGATGCCGGTCTCCCGGGACACCGACACCAGGTTCGCCCCCGACCCCGAGCAGACCCTGCCGGGGGACGGGTCGGGTTCGGGCACCGGCCGCGAGTCGTCCGACGCCGAGCCTCCGTACGGCTCCGCCCCCGCCACCGTGAAGGTGCTCTCCGCCCTCCTCGCCGGCCCCGGCGGCGCCGAGGAGCAGGCGGGGCTCACCACCGAACTGCCCGCGAGCGAGGAGCTGGTCGGCGTCGAGTCCGACCTCGTGGGCGGGATCCGGCTCCTCACCTCCTTCCCGGCCCGGGAGCTGTCGCAGGGCGCGGTCTCCCAGCTGGTGTGCACGGCGGCCCACGCCGTGGACCGCGCCGGCGAGCTCCCGGTGACCGTCGAAGGCCCGGACGGCGCCCTGCCCGCGACGACCTGCACCCCTTAGGGCCCTTCCGCCGGGCCCTTCCGTCAGCGCCGCAGGTCGGCGAGGACCGCGTCCGTGAACGGGGTCCACGCCTCGACGGCCCACGGCCCGAAGGCCCGGTCCGCGAGCGCCACACAGGCGGCCCGCGCGTCCGGGTCGATCCACAGGAAGGTGCCGGCCTGGCCGAAGTGGCCGAAGGTGCGCGGCGAGGAGGTGGTGCCGGTCCAGTGCGGCGCCTTGCCGTCCCGGATCTCGAAGCCGAGCCCCCAGTCGTTGGGCCGCTGGTGCCCGTATCCGGGCAGGATGCCGGTCAGCCCGGGGTGGGTCACCGTCATCGCGTCCAGGACCGTGCGGGCGTCGAGGAGCCGGGGCGCCTGCACCTCGGCCGCGAACCGCACCAGGTCGTCCACGGTCGACACCGCGTCCTTGGCGGGGGAGCCCTCCAGCGTGGTCGACGTCATGCCCAGCGGCTCCAGGACCGCCTGGTGCAGGTAGTCGGCGAAGGGGATGTCGGTGGCCTTGGCCACCAGGTCGCCCAGGACCTCGAAACCGGTGTTGGAGTAGATCCGGCGGGTACCCGGAGCGGCCATGACACGGTTCTCGTCGAAGGCGAGCCCGGAGGTGTGGGCGAGCAGGTGCCGCACGGTCGCGCCCTCGGGCCCGGCCGGCTCGTCGAGGTCGATCGCCCCCTCCTCGTACGCGACGAGGACCGCGTACGCGGCCAGCGGCTTGGTCACCGAGGCGAGCGCGAAGCGGTGCCCGGTCGGGCCGTGGCTCCCGGCCACCGTGCCGTCCGCGCGGACCACGGCCGCCGCCGCGGTGGGGACGGGCCAGTTCTCGATCGCCGCCAGGCTGGGCACGCTGCTGCTCTCCATGGGGCCGAGCCTACTTGCTTGGAGTGCGCTCCAACGTTTTAGCGTGGGGGCATGAGCGTGATCGAGAGCACGAGCACGACGAGGCCCACGGGGAAGGACCGCTACACGATCAGCGAAGTCGCCGCCCTGACCGGTCTCACCGCGCATACGCTGCGCTGGTACGAGAGGATCGGGCTGATGCCGCACGTCGACCGTTCGCACACCGGCCAGCGCCGGTTCACCGAACGGGACCTCGGCTGGCTGGAGTTCGTCGGCAAGCTGCGGCTGACCGGAATGCCGGTCGCCGATATGGTCCGCTACGCGGAGCTGGTGCGCGAGGGTCCCCACACCCACGGGGAGCGCCGCGCGCTCCTGGAGGCCACCCGCCGGGACGTACTGGCCCGCATCGCCGAGCTCCAGTCGACGCTCGCCGTGCTCGACCTCAAGATCGACCATTACGGAACCATCTGCGGAGGCACTCCCTCATGACCGAGAAGATCGACACCGTACGCCTCGGCCCCGGCCCGGCAGGACCGGAGATCGGCGTCCAGGGCTTCGGCGCCATGGGCATCAGCGAGTTCTACGGCACCACCGACGAGGCCGCCGCCCGCGACACCCTCGACGCGGCCCTGGAGGCCGGCGTCACCCTGATCGACACCGCCGACATCTACGGCAGCGGCACCAACGAGGAGTTCCTCGCCCCCTTCGTCGCCGCCCACCGCGACGAGATCGTCCTCGCCACCAAGTTCGCCATCCAGCGCGTCCCCGCGCGGGCCATGTACCGGGGCGTCCGCAACGACCGCGCCTACGTCCGGCAGTCCGTCGAGGGCAGCCTGCGCCGGCTCGGCGTCGACACCATCGACCTCTACTACATGCACCGGCGCGACACGTCCGTTCCCCTCGCCGAGTCCGTCGGCGCCATGGCCGAGCTGATCGCCGAGGGCAAGGTGCGGCAGCTCGGGCTGAGCGAGGTCACCGGGCCGGAGCTGCGCGAGGCCTTCGCGATCCACCCGATTGCCGCCCTCCAGTCGGAGTGGTCGCTCTTCTCCCGGGACGTCGAGCACTCCGCCGTCGCCGCCGCCGCCGAGCTGGGCGTCACCTTCGTGCCGTACGCGCCGCTCGGCCGCGGCTTCCTCGCGGGCGCCTTCGCCGACGCCGGCAAGGACCTCCCGGACGGCGACTTCCGCCGCGGCCAGCCCCGCTTCACCGGCGAGAACGTCGAGCGGAACACGGCCCTGCTCGAACCGGTCCACGCCGTCGCCGCCGCGCACGGGGCGACCCCCGCGCAGATCGCCCTCGCCTGGGTGCAGCAGCGCGCCGCCGTCCACGGCCTGACGGTCGTCCCCATCCCCGGCACCCGCAGGCGCTCCCGCCTGGAGGAGAACGCCGCCGCCACCCGCATCACCCTCACCGAGGCCGAGCTCGCCGTCCTCGAACCGCTCGCGGACCTGGTGGCCGGCGACCGCTACCCGGACATGAGCCTGACCTCGGCCGCCCGCGAGGCCTGAGCCCCGCCGGTCCCCCGCCCCGGGCCCGCTCACGCGAGGCCCAGGGCGAATACCGCGAACCCCGCCGCGAGCAGCCCCGCCAGGGTGCGGCGGGCCGGACCGGTGCGCGCCCATGGCGACTCGAAGCCGCGCGCGTACCGGCCGATCAGCACCAGCAGTCCGGCGAAGACCGGCATCCACGCCAGCCGGGCCAGGATCCAGCCCACCGAGTCCGGTGCCCCGACCAGCCCGGGCACCTCGCCCAGGTACGAGGCGGGGACCGCCGCCGCGAGCATCGCGGTCTGGTGCCAGCACAGGATCGTCATCGCCGACAGGTTGATCACGACGACCGGCGCCCACAGCGCGGGCCGCTTCAGCAGCCGGCCGAGCCGGTCCCGCAGCAGGATCGCGGCCCCGCTCTGGAGCGCGGCGAGCGCCAGGACCAGCAGCGACGGCGGGTGCGAGTTGGTGCGGGCCTCGCCGGGCACACCGACCATCGACGCCGGGTAGCCGAAGACCAGCAGCAGCGCGGCGAAGAGCGCCGCCCCGCCGAGCAGCAGCCCCCAGGCGTGCCGGCGGTCCACCCGGCCCTCGCCCCAGGCGACCCCGAGCTGGTAGGCGAAGAGCCACCCCGGCAGGATGTTCAGCAGGCTCAGCCAGGACGGGACGGCGTCCGCGTACGGGCCGTACCGCAGGAAGTCCACGACGGCGACCGAGCCGAGCAGCGGGGCCGCCGCCCCCACCCCGAACCGGCGGGCGGCCCGCACGCACCACGGGGTCAGCGCCGTCACCACCGTGTACACCCCGACGAACCACAGGGGCTGGATCACCAGCGTGGACGCCGTCCGCAGGGTGTCGATCTCCACCCCGAACCCGTGGTGGAGCAGCGGCAGCAGCGCCGCCCACACGGCGGTCACCCCGAGCACCGGCCGGCCGAGCCGGGCGAGCCGCCCGCCGAGCCAGGCGCGCGTGGTGCCGGTCCACCGGCGGAAGGAGAGGGCGGAGGCGTAGCCGCCGACCAGGAAGAAGATCCCCAGCATCTGGAGGATCCAGCTCGCCGGGGCCAGCGCGCCGAAGGCGGCGAGCGGCGACGCGTTGTGGATCGCGCCGTCG
Organism: Streptomyces sp. NPDC056503; assembly: GCF_042794995.1. NCBI lineage: Bacteria > Bacillati > Actinomycetota > Actinomycetes > Kitasatosporales > Streptomycetaceae > Streptomyces > Streptomyces sp. NPDC056503. Next base: position 14,843 of record NZ_JBHTST010000061.1, on the reverse strand, counting down.
GCGGAGAGGGTGAAGCCGCCGAGCAGCCAGTGCCCGGTGGGCACGGCGAGCAGCGCCAGGGCGCGCAGCCCGTCGACGGCCCGGTCGCGGTGGGCGGGGGTGCCGGCCTCGATCTTCCGGACGAGCGTCCTCATCGGACGTCCCCCTCGGCGATCGCGGCGAAGGCGCGCAGCGAGGAGGTGCCGGGCGCGAAGTAGCCGTCGTGGCCGTCCGCGTCCCCCGCCTCCACCGGCCGCGCCCCGAACTCCGGCGAGGTCGGGTCGGTGCCGTGCCCGAGCCCGGCCACGGCGACGTTCGGCACCCGGTCGATCCAGTCGGTCGGATCCTTCGCCGCCCACACCCGGGCCGTCGTCCGCAGCTCCGCCACGTTCTCCGCCCGCATGCCGGGGGAGCCGAACACCACCAGGTCCTTGGCCTTCAGCCGGTGGGCGGCGAGCCCGCAGACGACGGAGCCGTAGCTGTGGCAGAACAGGGACGGCTCGGGGCGCACGCCGGCGGCCCGCAGCCCTTCCGTGAAGCGGGTGAGCCGCCCGGCTCCCGCCTCCGCCAACTCGCCGGTGGCGGCGTCGAGTCCGACGCCGAGCGGGGTGGTGTAGCCGGCCCAGGCGACGACGGCGGTCCGCCCGCCGGTCGCCTCCCGGAGGGCGGTGGCCTTCCGGGTGAGGGAGTCCATCCGTCCGGCGTCGACGTCGGAGCCGGGCACCAGCACCGCCACCCGCTCGGCCGTCGCCAGGTCCCCGTAGACCAGGACCGTCTGGCCCCGGCCGCGCGTGTCGTGCGCCAGCACCCGCGCCCCGGGGTGACGCCCCCGGGTGGTGAGGGAGTTGGCCTCGTACCGCAGCTCCAGCGGCGCCCCCTCCAGGTTCCCGACCACCGTCGGGTGCGCCCGTACGAGCCTGCGCCGCTCCCCGGGGCCGAGCCCGGCGAAGAAGCGGGCGACCGCGGCCGGGTCCATCCGCTCCGGGTCCGGCAGCCCCGCCGCCCGCCACTCGGCGGTCCCGGCGGGCGGTCCGGTGACCGGTCGCTGCGCGGTCCCGGACGCCCAGCCCGCCGTTCCCGCCACGACGGCCGTCACCATGACGGCGGTCACCAGGGTCCTCGTAACGCGGCGCATGCCCGTCCTCCCTCTCTCGTTGTCGGCGAGAGGAAGGTAGGAAGACGGTGGGTGACGGCACGTCACACCGGGGAGCCAACTCCCGTGCCATACCCGGGTAGGGGGTGGACGAGGTGCCGTCCCCCGATGGGGGGTGGGGTCAGCCCCCGGGGGTCACCAGGCCCGACTCGTAGGCGAAGACCACCGCCTGGGCGCGATCCCGCAGGTCGAGCTTGGCGAGCACCCTGCCGATGTGGGTCTTCACGGTCTGCTCGGCGAGCACGAGCCGCTCCGCGATCTCCTGGTTGGACAGCCCCCGGGCGATCAGTTCCAGCACCTCGGTCTCACGCGGGGTCAGACCGTTGAGCCGGAGCGCCGTCACGTCCTTGCGCGGGGCCGGCCGGGTGGCGGCGAAGTCGGCGATGAGCCGCCGGGTCACGGACGGCGCGAGCAGCGCGTCGCCGGCCGCCACCACCCGCACGGCGGCGATCAGGTCGGCCGGCGGCGCGTCCTTGAGCAGGAACCCGGACGCCCCGGCCCGCAGCGCCTCGTACACGTAGTCGTCGACGTCGAAGGTGGTCAGCATCAGCACCTTGGGCCGGTGGACCACCCCGGCCGGCGGGTGCAGGATCTCCCGGGCCGCCGCCAGACCGTCCAGCTCCGGCATCCGGACGTCCATCAGCACCACGTCGGGGTGGACGGCCCGCGCCACCTCGACCCCCTGCCGCCCGTCCGGCGCCTCACCGACCACGTCGATGTCGGCCTGGGCGGCCAGCAGCGCGGCGAACCCCGCCCGCACCATGGCCTGGTCGTCCACGATGATCACCCGAATGGCCACCGGGCCTCCTTGGTCGTCGGTCCTCCCCTTGCCCGTCGACCCTAGGCGATGTCCCGGCGGTCACGCCGCGTCCGGCTCCGCCGTCCCGAGCGGGAGACGGGCGGCCACGCGGAAGCCGCCGTCCGGGAGCGGGCCGGCGTCGAGGGTGCCGCCGGTCAGCCGTACGCGCTCGCGCATGCCGACGAGGCCGTGCCCGGTGCCGGCGCCCTCCAGAGGGGAGAGCGGCTCCGTGGCGGGGCCGTTGACCACCAGGACCGTCAGCCGGCCGGAGCCGTCCTCCCGCACCGACACCCGGGTCGACGCGCCCGGCGCGTGCCGCACCACGTTGGCGAGCGCCTCCTGCACGATCCGGTACGCGGAGAGGCCCACCGCCTGCGGCACCTCGGTCCGCCCGTCCACCAGCTCCGCGGCGAGCGACAGCTCGGCCGGCACCCCCGCCCGCACGGTCGCCTCCACCAGCTGCTGGAGCCGGTCGAGCCCGGGCTGCGGGGCCCGCTCGCCCTCGCTCCCGTCGCTGCGGAGCACCGCGAGCAGCCGCCGCATCTCGGCCAGCGACTCCCGGGCGCTCCCCGCGATCGCCGCGAACTCCTCGCGGGCCGCCTCCGGAAGCTCCGGGATCCGGTACGGGGCGGAGTCCGCCTGCACGGTGATCACCGACATGTGGTGCGCCACGACGTCGTGCAGCTCGCGGGCGATCCTGGCCCGCTCCTCCAGGAGCGTGCGGCGGGCCCGCTCGGCCTCGCTGATGGTCTCCTGCTCGGCGAGCCTGCGCTGGGCCTCGCCCCGCGCCCGTACCGCCGAGCTCAGCAGCAGCAGCACGCCGCTGAGCACGAAGAGCAGCGTGGTGACGCCGGACTGGCCGTACGGCCGCACGGTCTCCAGGAGGTAGCCGGCCGCGCCGGTCGCCAGCCACACCCCGATCAGGGTGCGGCGCGGCTCGCGCAGCCCGAGCGAGAGCATCAGCGCGCAGTACCCGACCACGACCGGCGGCGTCCACGGCCACAGCTGGGCGAGGGGCCCGTCGGAGGCCAGGAGCACCAGCGCCCCCGCGATGTCGGCGGGCAGCACGATCCACCAGGCCTGCAGCGGCCGGGTGACGGCGAGCAGCAGCGGCGCCGTCTGCGCGGTGGCGAGCGCCCCGGCGAGGGCGCCGGGCACGCCGTAGTCGTTGACGAGCAGGGTGACGGTGACCGGGAGGAGGGAGGCGACGAGCGCCACCCCGAGCCCGTACGGCAGCAGCCGGACCCACCGCGAGGACGCGCCCGCGAAGGGCGCGGACCCGGGCGGGGCGGCGAAGGCGGCCTCCAGTGCCTGGACGACCGGCCGCGACCGGCTCGTGAGCCGTGCCGCGCCCTGCCGCCACCGTGATGCCGGCCGCTTCTCGATCACCTTCATGTCGAGTCAGCCTAGGTTCGCGGCCCCGTCCCGTCGTCGTACCAGGGGGGTCAATCGGGGGTCGGACCCTGGTATGAGGGCGCGTGCGGCTCTCGTCGGGCGCGCCGCCCCGGGGCGGCCGTCACAGCTCGGCCAGCAGCTCCGTCTTCTTCGCCGCGAACTCCTCGTCCGTCACCAGGCCCGCCTGGTGCAGTTCGCCGAGGTGCCGAATCCTTTCAGCTACGGCTCCGGGGTCCCCGTGGCCCGCGCCGCGCGCCCCCGCGGGGACGGGGGCGCGGTCCTTGGCGCGGATCGCCGAGAGGACCGCCGCCGCGAACGGCAGGGAGTCGTGCACCGGGCCGTAACCGAGCCCGAAGACGACCGACGCCGGATCGTGGTCGGGCCGGTCGGCCCGGGGCACGCCGCCCCGGGGGAGCAGCCGCAGGAACCCGCCGGGGGAGTCCGGCGTGCGCCACTCGACCCCGCTCAGCTCCCGTACCGGGAAGACCCGGTCGCCCGTCTTCCACTTCTCCGAGGTGGCCATCGTCGACGACCAGCGGAAGGAGACCTCGGACGACCCGTCGAAGGTGGCCTTCCCGTCGTACGCCTTGAAGGAGAGCGGCCCCTGCGGCGCCGCGACCAGGAAGCCCGCGTCGAACCGGTCCACCGGATCCACCGGGCCCGCCGGGATCACCGCCGCCAGCTCGTCGCGCAGCCGGGCGGCGAGCTCCTCCCGGTCGGCGGGCAGCGCCAGCCGGTACGGGTCGCAGGTCTCCTTCAGCTGCCCCGCGGCCGCCTCCATCAGCGGATCGGCGCCCGGCCGCGGCACGGCGTGCAGGACGACGGTGCCCCGTCTGCCCGGCGCGAGCGTCGCCGCGGCCAGCGCCTCGTACGGCACGCGTCGCTCGCGCAGCGCCTGGAACAGTCTCGGCGTACGGATCCCCCGTTCGAAGCGGATGACGAGGGCGTCGCTCTCGAACTCCCAGGTGGCATGAATTCCGGCCAGCACATCACCCATACGCCTCATCGTAAGCGGCGCGTGGCCGTGCGTCGCCCCTCGGAACTGTCAGGAAATTCCGTGATCTACGCGCGTCAGAGCCCGGTGCCGCCGGAGATTCCCCCGAGGCAAGCGCTGTCGGCACGTGCGCAGACGACCCGTCCGAAGGCCCCCGCGCCGATCGCCGCGAAATTGCCGAGACTCTCCGTCCCCGGCTCGAAATAACCGCTGTGCCCGGCCGCCCCGGCCGCCGAGACCAGCCGCGCCCCGAACTCGGGCGCCACCGGGTCCGCCCCGTGCCCGACCCCGCCGACCTCCAGGTGGGGGACGTCCGCGATCCAGTCCTCGGCGTCCCGCATCGCCCATATCCGCGCCGTGGTGCCCAGCTCGGCGGCGGTCTCCACCCGCATCCCGGGGCTGCCCGCCACGGCCACGTCCGTCACCCGCTCCGGCAGCCGGGGCGCGGCGATCCCGCAGAGCACCGAGCCGTAGCTGTGGCAGAAGAGCGCCACCCGCGCCGTCCCCGGCAGGCCCTCGGCGAGCCGGACGAGCCGGTCCGCGCCGGTGGCGGCGAGCCGTCCGGTCGCCGCGTCCACGCCGACGCGGGCGGGCGCGGTGTAGCCGGCCCAGGCGATCACCGCGACCCGGGCGCCGGGCGCGGTGCGCCGCTCGGCCGCGTACAGGGCGTGCGCCATGCCGACGGGGGCGGTGTACCGGCCGTTGGTCTTCTGGAAGGTGAGGAGGTGGGTGTCGACGCCGGGCACGACGACCGACACCCGCCGGGCCCGCTCCAGATCGCCCAGGACCTCGGCCGCCCGCCCCGTACCCGTGGGGTCGAAGGCGAGGATCCGGCGGCCGGGCTCCAGCAGGGAGCGGAAGCGGTCCACCCGCCGGCGCGCCTCGTGCCGGCCCTCGGCGGAGAGCCGGGTGTCGTCGACGCGGGGCCGTTCGGCCGCCAGCGCGCGCGTGATGCCGATCCGGTTGGCGCGGTAGCGCAGGGCCGGCGGGGCCCCGTCGAGATTGCCGACGACGAGCGGATACCGCTCGGCGAGGCCCTCGGCGCGGGCCGGGCCCAACGCGGCGAACCAGGCGGCGACGGTACGCGGCGGGGCGGTGGCCGGATCCGGCGGCGGGGCGTCGCCTATCCGCTCCCGCGCCCAGGCGGCCAGCGAGGCCTCCATGGACGGTCCGGGCACCGGGCGGTGCCGGACGGTGGTCCACCCGGTGGTGGCCAGCATCACGAGGACGACGCCCAGCGCGAGCAGGGTGCGCAGGACGGTGAGGGACGGCGGGACGTCGGCGGAGGTCACGGGCGCACACCCTAGACGGCCAGGGTGACGGACCCGCCGGGGCGGGTCCCCGAAGGCCGGCGCTCCGGTGGCGCGAGGGACGTACGGGGGAGGCGCGAGGGACGTCCGGGGGAGGCGCGAGGGGCGTGGCGAGGGACGTACGAGGGCGTGCGCCCGAAGGTCTCGTAGCCCCCGCCCTCGGCCCCGCGTCCAAGCCCCCTGGGCCCCTTGCCCCTAGGCCCCTAGGCCCCGCTCTCGGTCCGCCCTCGGTCCCGCGCGGGCGGCTCCCGCCAGTGGAGGGAGAGCGCCGGGCCGAGGTGGTCGAGGTACCACTCGGTGAGTTCGCGGATCCCCTTCAGGGTGCGGTCCGGCCCCTTGCCCCACATCTGTCCGGTGACGCGCATCACACCGCTGAAGGCGGCCACCGCGATCCGGGGCCGCGGGTCGGCGTCCACGTCGAGCCCCTCGCGGAGGGCGACGAGCCGGGCGATGGTCTCCTCCATCTCGCTGGACCGGCGCAGGTGCGCGGCGAGCAGGGCCGGCGTCGACTCGATCATGAAGAAGGTCCTCAGGTACAGCTCGACGGGGACGACCTCGTCGATCGCGTCGCCCACCCCGTCCCACGAGGCGAGCACCGCGTTGCGCATCGCGTCGAAGGGGCCCTCCTCGGGCGGGCGCGCGGCCAGCGCCCGGACGAACTCCTCCTCCACCATCCGCTGGACGGCGAAGGCGACCTCCTCCTTGGAGGAGAAGTAGCGGAAGAAGGTGCGCTGGGAGACCTCCACCGCCTCGACGATCTCGTCGACGGTGGTCCGTTCGTACCCCTGGGTGGTGAAGAGCTCCAGGGCGACCCGGACGAGCGCGTCGCGCGTGCGCTGCTTCTTCCGCTCGCGCAGGCCGGGCACGGACGGTCCGGGGGCGGTGGACGGTCCGGGCGCGGACACGGTCAAAGGAGTCTCTTTTCGGTGGATCAAGGGATCTTCTCCCTGCTCAGCGTACCTGTGAGCTACGTGACAGTTACCGACGCGTGAATCACTTTGTCAATTGTCAGTGACTGTCACTAGCCTCTTTCCCATGACTAGTCAGACCACCGTGGAAAAGGCCCCGCAAGGCCAGGGGGGCGTCCGGGAGCCAGGTCCGGCCCCGGCGAAGGGCCTGCGCGGCCACCCCTGGCTGACCCTGTTCGCCGTCGCGGCCGGCGTCATGATGGTGGCCCTGGACGGCACCATCGTCGCCATCGCCAACCCCGCCATCCAGGCCGACCTCGGCGCCTCCCTGGACCAGCTCCAGTGGATCACCAACGGCTACCTGCTCGCGCTCGCCGTCGCGCTGATCACCGCCGGCAAGCTCGGTGACCGCTTCGGCCACCGCCAGACCTTCCTCATCGGCATCGCGGGCTTCGCCGCCGCCTCCGGCGCGATCGGCCTCTCCGACTCGATCGGCCTCGTGATCGGCTTCCGCGTCCTCCAGGGCCTCTTCGGCGCCCTGCTGATGCCGGCCGCGCTCGGCCTGCTGCGCGCCACCTTCCCGGCCGAGAAGCTGAACATGGCGATCGGCATCTGGGGCATGGTCATCGGCGCCTCCACCGCAGGCGGCCCGATCCTCGGCGGCTTCCTCGTCGAGCACGTCAGCTGGCAGTCCGTCTTCTTCATCAACGTGCCGGTCGGCGTGGTCGCCCTCGCCCTCGGCCTGATCATCCTCAGGGACCACCGCGCGGAGAACGCGCCGCGCTCCTTCGACGTCCTCGGCATCGCGCTGCTCTCCGGCGCCATGGGCCTGCTCGTCTGGAGCCTCATCAAGGCCGGTGCGGACTGGGGCTGGACCAGCGGCAACACCTGGGGCTGCCTGATCGGCGCGATCGTCCTCTTCGCCGTCTTCGCCGTCTGGGAGACGAAGGTCAAGGAGCCGCTGATCCCGCTGGGCATGTTCCGCTCCGTGCCGCTCTCGGCCGGTGTGGTGCTGATGGTCCTGATGGCCTTCGCCTTCATGGGCGGCCTCTTCTTCGTGACCTTCTACCTCCAGGGCGTGAAGGGGCTCGGCCCGATCGACGCCGGTCTCCGGCTGCTCCCGCTGACCGCGATGATGATCGTCTCCTCGCCGCTGGCCGGCGCGCTCATCACCAAGTTCGGCCCGCGGGTACCGCTGGTCGGCGGCATGGTCTGCACGGCCGTCGCGATGTTCGGCATGATCTCGCTCTCGGCCGGCACGAGCACGCTGACGATGTCCCTCTGGTTCGCCCTGCTCGGACTGGGCCTCGCCCCGGTCATGGTCGGCGCCACCGAGGTCATCGTCGGCAACGCGCCGCTGGAGCTCTCCGGCGTCGCCGGCGGTCTCCAGCAGGCCGCCATGCAGGTCGGCGGCGCGCTCGGCACCGCGGTGCTCGGCGCGGTCATGTCCTCCAAGGTCGCCGGCTCCTTCGCGGAGAACTGGAAGGAGGCCGGCATCCCGGTCCCGGCCGACCCGCGCCTGGAGGAGGCGGCCGAGTTCGGCATGGCCCCGGCGGAGATGGCGAAGGCGCCCGGCATGACCCCGGACCTCTTCGCCAAGATCTCCGACGTCATCCACGACACCTTCCTCCAGGGCATGGGCCTGGCCTTCACCGTCGCCGGTGTCGTCGCCGTGGTCGCGGCCCTGGTCGCCACCCTCACCAAGCGCGGCGAGAACGCGCAGGCCGGCATGGGCGGCGGGCACATCTGATCCTGAGGCGCCGCGGGTCTCCGCGAGGCGCTCCGTGAGGCCCTGAGGTTCCCTAGGGGGCCGTCACCCGTTCGAAGGAACGGGGGCGGCCCCTCTTCCGTCCGGAGGGTCACCTCGTCCATGCTCGTGATTACAGAGAGTGACGACACGGGGGTTGATCTGTATGAACGCAAGGGTGACGACCACACTCGCGGGGCTGGCCGCACTGCTCCTGGCCGCCCTCCCGGCCGCGGCCGCCCCGGCGGCGCCGACAGCCCTGACGGGCCCGGCGGTCGGGAAGGCACCGGCGGTCGGGAAGGCCCTGACCGTCGGGAAGGCACCGGCCGCCCCGGCCGGTGGGACCGCGCTCGGGGCGTGCGGGCCCGGGCGGCTCTGCCTCTGGCCGAAGCCCGACTTCAAGGGCCGGCCGTGGACGTACGAACTGGCGACGACGGACCTCGACAGCTGCGTCGCCCTTCCGGAGGGCGGGTCGGCCCAGTCCCTCGCCGTCCGCACCGGCCGGCCGGTCACGACCTACCAGTCGGCGGAGTGCGCGGAGACGGGCGAGTTCGAGACCTACCCGGGCCGGGGCACCTGGGTCCCGCAGACGCCCTACGAGGCCAGAGCGTTCAAGCTCTGGGAGCGGTAGGGGCCTGCGCCTCGGACCCGGCGCCGGTCACGGCCTCCGGGCCCGACGCCGCCTGCGGCGGCACCGGGCCCGAGAGCCGGGCGACCTCGACGCGGAGCTCGCGGACCTCCCGGGTCAGGGTCTCCAGGAGCTCCGTCTGCCGGCGCTCCACCGCGTCGTCCCGCTCGAAGCGGGAGATGAACCAGGCCGCGATGTTGGCGGTCACCACACCCAGCAGGGCGATGCCCGAGAGCATCAGCCCGACCGCGAGCACCCGCCCGAGACCGGTCGTCGGCGCGTGGTCGCCGTAGCCGACCGTCGTCATCGTGGTGAAGGACCACCACACGGCGTCGCCCAGGGTCCTGATGTTGCCGTCGGGCGCGTCCCGCTCGACGTGCAGCACCGCCAGCGAGCCGAACATCATCAGCCCGACCACCGCGCCCGCCACATAGGTGGTGAGCGTGATCTGCGGGGCCATCCGGGCCCGCCGGCCCACGAGGAGGAGGGTGGAGACCACCCGCAGCAGCCGCAGCGGCTGCACCATCGGCAGCAGCACGGCGAGGAGGTCGAGGGGGTGGGAGCGGACGAAGGCCCACCGGGAGGGGGAGAGTCCCAGCCGGACGGCGTAGTCCACCGCGAAGGCGCCCCACACCACCCACTCCACCCGGGAGCACAGCCGGTGCACCCAGGGATCGGCGCCGGGCGCCACGATCGGCACGGCGTAGGCGATGCCGAAGGCCACCGCCAGCGCCAGCAGCGGGGTCTGGGTGCGCTCTTCCCAGCGGACCTTCGGGGGGCGCTCCTTCTTCACGGACATGCGGGGCATCGTAGGGAACGGCGGAGGGCGGCGGGACCGCCGGTCCCACCGCCCTCACCAGGTGCTACGCCCCGCCGGGGCCCGTCAGGCGTCGCCGCCCGCGGGACCCGGGTCGGCGGCCGCCACGTCCAGGAGCTGGTAGCGGTCCACGGCCTGCTTCAGGGCCGAGCGCTCCACCTTGCCCGCGCGGGCCAGCTCGGTCAGCACCGCGAGCACCACCGACTGGGCGTCGATGTGGAAGTACCGGCGGGCGGCGCCCCGGGTGTCCGCGAAGCCGAAGCCGTCGGCGCCGAGGGAGGTGTACGGACCGGGGACCCAGCGGGCGATCTGGTCCGGCACCGAGCGCATCCAGTCCGAGACGGCCACGAAGGGGCCCTCGGCGGCCTGGAGCTTGCGGGTGACGTACGGGACGCGCTGCTCCTCGTCCGGGTGGAGCAGGTTGTGCTCCTCGACCGCCACCGCCTCGCGGCGCAGCTCGTTCCAGGAGGTCGCGGACCAGACGTCGGCCTTGACGTTCCACTCCTCGGCGAGGATCCGCTGTGCCTCGATCGCCCACGGGACGGAGACGCCGGAGGCCATGATCTGCGCCGGGATCGCGCCGGCCTCCGCGCGCTTGAAGAGGTGGATGCCCTGGAGGATGCCCTCCACGTCCACGTCCTCCGGCTCGGCGGGGTGCTGGATCGGCTCGTTGTAGACCGTCAGGTAGTAGAAGACGTCCTCCGCCTGGGGGCCGTACATCCGGCGCAGACCGTCCTTGACGATGTGCGCGATCTCGAAACCGAAGGCCGGGTCGTACGCGACGCAGGCCGGGTTCGTCGAAGCGAGGAGGTGCGAGTGACCGTCGGCGTGCTGGAGGCCCTCGCCGGTCAGCGTGGTGCGGCCGGCCGTGGCGCCCAGGACGAAACCGCGCGCGAGCTGGTCGGCCATCTGCCAGAACTGGTCGCCGGTCCGCTGGAAGCCGAACATCGAGTAGAAGACGTAGACCGGGATCAGCGGCTCGCCGTGGGTGGCGTAGGCCGAACCGGCGGCGATCAGCGAGGCCGTGCAGCCGGCCTCCGAGATGCCGTCGTGCAGCATCTGGCCGGTCGGGGACTCCTTGTAGGCGAGGAGGAGTTCGCGGTCCACCGCCTCGTACTGCTGTCCCAGCGGGTTGTAGATCTTGGCGCTCGGGAAGAAGGAGTCCATGCCGAAGGTGCGGTACTCGTCCGGCGCGATCAGCACGAAGCGCTTGCCGATCTCCTTGTCCCGCATCAGGTCCTTCAGCAGCCGGACGAAGGCCATGGTGGTGGCGATCGACTGCTGGCCCGAGCCCTTGCGGACGGCCGCGTAGGTGTTGTCGTCCGGCAGGGCCAGCGGCTTCGACCGCACGACCCGGGTCGGCACGTAGCCGCCGAGCGCGTTGCGGCGGTCGTGCATGTACTGGATCTCCTCGGAGTCCCGGCCCGGGTGGTAGTACGGCGGCAGGCCGGACTCCAGCTCCTTGTCGGTCACCGGGATGTGCAGCCGGTCGCGGAAGCGCTTGAGGTCGTCGACCGTCAGCTTCTTCATCTGGTGGGTGGCGTTGCGGCCCTCGAAGTTGGGGCCGAGGGTCCAGCCCTTGACGGTCTGGGCCAGGATCACGGTCGGCTGGCCCTTGTGGGCCTTGGCCGCCGCGTAGGCCGCGTAGATCTTCTTGTGGTCGTGGCCGCCGCGCCCCAGGTGGAGGATCTGCTGGTCCGACATGGACTCGACCATGGACCGGAGCCGGTGGTCGTCGCCGAAGAAGTGGTCGCGGATGTACGCGCCGGTCTCCGTCGCGTACGTCTGGAACTGCCCGTCCGGCGTGGTGTTCAGCCGGTTCACCAGGATGCCGTCGCGGTCCTGGGCGAGCAGCGGGTCCCAGGAGCGGTCCCAGATCAGCTTGATGACGTTCCAGCCGTTGCCCCGGAAGATCGACTCCAGCTCCTGGATGATCTTGCCGTTGCCGCGGACCGGGCCGTCGAGCCGCTGGAGGTTGCAGTTGACGACGAAGGTGAGGTTGTCGAGCCCCTCGCGGGCCGCGATGGAGAGCTGGCCGAGCGACTCGACCTCGTCCATCTCGCCGTCGCCGAGGAAGGCCCACACATGGGACTTGGCGGTGTCGGCGATCCCGCGCGCCTCCATGTACCGGTTCATCCGGGCCTGGTAGATCGCGCCGAGCGGGCCGAGGCCCATCGACACCGTGGGGAACTCCCAGAAGTCCGGCATCAGCCGCGGGTGCGGATAGGACGACAGCCCGTTCGGGTACTTCGACTTCTCCTGGCGGAAGCCGTCGAGCTGGGTCGCGTTCAGCCGGTCCAGGAGGAAGGCGCGGGCGTAGATGCCGGGGGAGGCGTGGCCCTGGAAGAAGATCTGGTCGCCGCCGTCACCCTCGTCCTTGCCCCGGAAGAAGTGGTTGAAGCCCACGTCGTAGAGGGAGGCCGAGGAGGCGAAGGTGGCGATGTGGCCGCCGACGCCGATGCCCGGGCGCTGGGCGCGCGAGACCATCACGGCCGCGTTCCACCGGGTGGCGTTGAGGACCTTGCGCTCGATCTCCTCGTTGCCGGGGAAGAAGGGCTCGTCCTTGGTGGCGATGGTGTTGACGTAGTCCGTGCTCCGCATCTCGGGCACGGCCACCCGCTTCTCGCGGGCACGCTCGATCAGCCGGAGCATCAGGTAGCGGGCCCGCTCGCGGCCCCGCTCGTCGACGGCCGCGTCGAGGGAGTCGAGCCACTCCTGGGTCTCTTCCGGGTCGAAGTCCGGGACCTGGCTGGGAAGGCCGCCAATGATGATCGGGTTGCGATCGGATCCGGGAGCCACGCTGTTCCTTCGCTGGTCGGGGGGAGCCCCACGAGGGAGGGGAGCCCCGTTGAGGCCGGGATGTCCGAGGCCGGGGACGTCCATCGTGTACCCGGCTGGCGGCACACGTCATCTTTACCGAGAGGTAGTCCTCCCTGCGCCCTTCGTACGCGCGGGGTGTGGTCAAATCGCAACCTTACGACCAATCCGCGCATGCGTTCCGGCAATGCGTTCGGCAGACTGAAACCGCAGAAGCCCGCGAAGCGGGACGAATCGTGTACGCCTGATCACGGAGCGCTGTCGAAGGGCGCCGGAAGTTGCGGTGAGACGGCCCCAAACGTCACCGTTTCGGCGGTCTCCACGGCCGGGTACTTGCGCGATCCGCCCCGTCACGTGTGGACTACGGCCAGCGCCGCGCGTACGCGTGGCCCGAGCATTTTCCGATACATGATCAGGAGGCAAGCCGTGAGCGCGACCGCGGACCACGCGGAGGAGCGGACCAACCCGGCGGCGAGGCTGGGGTTCGAGCCCGGACAGGTGGTCCAGGAGATCGGCTTCGACGACGACGTCGACCAGGATCTCCGCGAAGGCATCGAGTCCACCATCGGCCAGGAGCTCGTTGACGAGGAATACGACGACGTCGCCGACGCCGTCGTCCTCTGGTTCCGTGACGACGACGGTGATCTCACCGACGCCCTGGTGGACAGCATCGGTCTGCTGGAGGACGGCGGCAACATCTGGTTGCTGACCCCGAAGACCGGACGCGACGGCTACATCGAGCCGAGCGACATCAACGATGCCGCGCAGACCGCTGGTCTCTCCCAGACCAAGAGCATCAGCGTCGCCAAGGACTGGACGGGCACCCGCCTGGCCGCTCCGAAGCGCTGATCCCCTCTGCTGCGCGAAGCCCCCGCCGGTACCACGGCGGGGGCTTTCCCGCGCCCTGGAGCCGCCGGCCAGGCCGTAGGGTGGGGTTCACCGGTTCGGCCCAGAGGCCGGGCCCCTTCGAAGGGATGCGTACGCGATGGCGATCGAGGTCGGCACCAAGGCCCCCGATTTCGAGCTCAAGGACAACCACGGCCGCACCGTGAGGCTCTCCGACTTCCACGGCGAGAAGAACGTCGTGCTGCTCTTCTACCCCTTCGCCTTCACCGGCGTCTGCACGGGCGAGCTGTGCGAGCTCCGCGACAACCTGCCGAAGTTCGTCAACGACGACACCCAGCTGCTCGCGGTCTCCAACGACTCCATCCACACCCTGCGCGTCTTCGCCGAGCAGGAGGGCCTGGAGTACCCGCTGCTCTCCGACTTCTGGAAGCACGGCGACGCCTCCCGCGCCTACGGCGTCTTCGACGAGGAGAAGGGCTGCGCGGTCCGCGGCACCTTCATCATCGACAAGGAGGGCGTCGTCCGCTGGACGGTCGTCAACGCCCTGCCGGACGCCCGTGACCTGGACGCGTACGTGAAGGCGCTCGAAACCCTCTGAGCCGGCCCCGGAATCGGCGACCCGAACCGACATCCCCCGATTCCCCGGGCGAATCGCCTGTTTCGACTGGGAACCCGTCACTAGGATCCAGTCGTTGATCCGATGCCAACGCACGACTGGGGGCGCTGCCCCTGGAAACCAATGGAGGGACTCGTGGGAGTCAGCCTCAGCAAGGGCGGCAACGTCTCGCTGACCAAGGAGGCCCCTGGCCTCACCGCCGTGACCGTCGGTCTGGGCTGGGACGTCCGCACCACCACCGGTACGGACTTCGACCTCGACGCCAGCGCCATCCTGGTGAGCGAGGCCGGCAAGGTGCGCAACGACCAGGACTTCGTCTTCTTCAACAACCTCAAGAGCGCCGACGGTTCCGTCGAGCACACCGGTGACAACCTCACCGGTGAGGGCGAGGGCGACGACGAGCAGGTCAAGGTCAACCTGGCCGGTGTCCCGGCCGACGTGGCCAAGATCGTCTTCCCGGTGTCCATCTACGACGCCGAGAACCGCCAGCAGTCCTTCGGCCAGGTGCGCAACGCGTTCATCCGCGTCGTGAACCAGGCCGGTGGCGCCGAGATCGCGCGGTACGACCTCTCCGAGGACGCCTCGACCGAGACCGCCATGGTCTTCGGCGAGCTGTACCGCCACGGCGCCGAGTGGAAGTTCCGCGCGGTCGGCCAGGGCTACGCCTCGGGTCTGCGCGGCATCGCGCAGGACTTCGGCGTCAACGTCTGAGCCGAGCCCGCTCGCACACGTCCGGCGCCGCACCCTCGTGCGGGGCCGGTCGTGGCACCAGGCCGCAGCATACACCGGGGAGGTACCGAACAACAAGGGCGTGCCGCTCGCCCAGGGAGGCAC
>NZ_JBHTST010000060.1:0-44169 GCF_042794995.1 Streptomyces sp. NPDC056503 | reverse complement strand
GGCACCGGGCCCGGCCGGCGCCGCCCACCGAGGAGCGGCTTCGGCGCCGGCTCGCCGCCGTGCTCGTCGGCGCCGGGGCGCTCGCCGCGACCCTGCTGACCGCCGCGGTCGACCCGGCGGCGCCGGCCGCGCCGGACCGGGCGCCGGGCCACACAAGCTCTGAGCTTGCTCAACGATCAGGAGATTGATGGACCGGGCAACGATCCCGTCCCTAGGCTCGCTGCCATGCCTGAGATCACCCTGACCACCCTCGTCCTGCTGTGCCTGGCCGCGCTCGTCGCGGGCTGGATCGACGCCGTGGTCGGAGGGGGCGGGCTGCTGCTCATGCCGGCGCTGCTGATCGGGCTGCCGAACGCCGCGTACCCCTACGTCACCGGCACCAACAAGGCGGTCGCGATCGTCGGCACGACGGGCGCGGCGATCACCTACGTCCGCAAGACGAAGGTGCCGGTGTGGACGGCGGTACGGGTCGGGCTCGCGGCCCTCGCGGGCTCGACGGCCGGCGCGCTGTTCACGACCGCCGTCGACGAGGAGATCCTGCGGCCGCTGATCATCGTGGTGCTCGTCGCGGTGGCGGCCTTCGTGATCCTGAAGCCCTCCTTCGGGGCGCGGCCCGAGAGCGAGGACCGGGCGCCGCTCACCCGGGCCCGGGTGGCCACCGCGATCGTCCTCGTCGGCGGCGGGATCGGCTTCTACGACGGCCTGTTCGGGCCCGGCACCGGCACCTTCCTGGTGCTCGCCCTGACCGCGGTGCTCCACCTCGACCTGGTGACGGCCTCCGCCACCGCCAAGATCGTCAACGTCTGCACCAACGCGGGCGCGCTGGCGATGTTCGCCTACCAGGGCACCGTCTACTGGCAGCTGGCCGCCCTCATGGCCGCCTTCAACCTGACCGGCGGGATGGTCGGCGCCCGGATGGCGCTGAGCAAGGGCTCGGGGTTCGTCCGCGGGGTGCTGCTCGTCGTGGTGCTCTCCATGGTGGCGAAGCTCGGCTGGGACCAGTGGAGCTGAGGGCCGGGCTCAGCGCACCCCGATGAGGTGCCCGAAGGCCACCACGTTCCCCTGGTAGCCGCCGCGCTTCTCGGAGAAGCCGCCGCCGCAGGTGATCACCCGGAGCTCGGCGCGGTCGGTGGCGCCGTACACCTTCTCGTCGGGGAAGGAGTCGTTGCCGTAGACCTCGACGGCGTCGACGGTGAAGACCGCCGTCCTGCCGTCCTCCCGGTCGATCTCGATCCGGTGGCCCTTCCTCAGGGCGCCGAGCGTGTAGAAGACGGCGGGGCCGCCGGCGTTGTCGACGTGGCCGGCGACGATCGCGGTGCCCTTGGCGCCGGGCGTGACGCCGTCCCCGTACCAGCCGGCGAGGTTGCGGTCCTCCGCCGGCGGCACCTCCAGGGAGCCGTTCGCGGCCAGGCCGAGCCGGGTCATCGGAGCGTCCACGTCCGTCTCCGGGATGCGCAGCCGCACCGGCGGTGACGACGGCAGCGGGTCGGCGGCGGCGTCGGTGTGGACGCTCGGGCCGGCGGCGAAGGCCTGGGCGGCGGACGGGACGGGCGGGGTGACGTCCTGCGAGCCGTTCTGGACGAGCCAGAGGCCGACGCAGGCGGCTACCGCCACGCCCCAGCCCTTGCTCCTGTTGCTCACGTCGATTCCTCACTCGGGGAGGGGGATGGGCCCCGCCCCCGGCCGGCCGTGTGCGGGAGCCGGGCGGGGGCGGGACGAGGCGGTGTGATCAGTGGCCGTGGGTGCCGCTCGCCCGGCGCCGCATGAGCCACACACCGCCGACGGCAGCCGCGGCCAGCACCGCCGCGCCCGCCGTGACCTGGGCGGTGTCGGGGCCGATGCTGCCGCCGACACCGGTTTTGACGTGACCGCTGGGCTCGCGGTGCTTCACGGTCAGCTCGCCCCGGGCGGTCCGGCCGTTGTCGCAGGCCACGCCGATCCAGTGGGTCCCGGGCTTGGCGTGCTGGGGCAGGGTGAACTGCCCGACCACGACCTCCTTGTGGGTGCTCGGGCTCAGCTGGAACTCCCCGGCGCCGACCGAGTTCGCGTCCCCGACGCCGTGGCCCTTCTTGCCGCAGGCGAGGGTGTTCACGGTGACGGTGGTGCCGGGGGAGGCGGAGGAGGGGTAGATCTCCAGCGACTCGGGTCCGTCGTTGTTCGCGTACGCGGCCGGCGCGGCGAAGGCGCCGAGCGCGACGACCGTCAGCGCGGTTCCGGTGAGCAGGCGGGCAGTGGGGCGCATGGTGGGGTCCTCCGGGGCGCGCGGTCGTTCGGTCTTCCGTACGACCGAGCAAACGTCCCCGGCCCGGACCCCGCCTGCTGATGGGGCATCAGGATTGCGCCGTCCGATACGGCGCGTCGACTGGAATCCGGGCGTTCGTACAGCTCAGAGCCGGTTTCGGGCCGTCAGCCGACATGCCGTGCCGAACGGGTGAGCGGCCCCTCCGCCACCTCCCGCGTGGGCCCTTCCGCCACCTCCCGCGTGGGCCGCGCCCGCCGTCCCCCGCGGGGCCGGAGCGCGTGGCCGCGGCCGGGGCGGCGGGTGTGTCAGTCCTCGTCGCGTTCCGTGCTCTTCAGGAGGGTCACCTCGTCCAGCCACTTCCGGACGTCCGCCGCGAAGTCGCGCGCGCCGACCTCGTGGTGGGCGGCCACGTAGCGGAGGGCGGGGGGCTTGTCCTCCCAGTACTTCGTCGATCCGGCGAGCTTCCGGAGGAAGATCTCGCTGCCGACCGCGTTGGTGTGGAAGGTCAGCTCCAGTTTCCCCAGACGTCCCGCGGCCGGGTCCGGGTGGACGAGCCGGAAGCCCTGCCACGCGTAGAGGTGCCGCTCGACGTCGGGGATGATCGCGCCGTGGACCCGCGCCCCGTCGACCGCGTACCCCTCCGCCGCGAACGCGTCGAGGACCGCCTCGTGCAGCGGCAGCGCCTCGACCCGCACCGGGTCCATGTCCGTCTGCGCCTTCACGCCCGCCGCATCGACCTCGGTGCTGACGCCGATGACGACCCCGAGGTCCTCTCCCCGCAGCTCGTTCACCGGCGTCTCCCACCGCAGCCGGAACTTCAGCGGGACCCGCTTCTCCTGGCCCTTCCTCAGTTTGAACCAGCCGCTGGCGCTGGGGTGGCCGATCGTGTCGCCGTCCGCCTGGCCGTCTCCGTCGCCCTTGTGGAAGAGCGGCGCGTTCGCGACGAGCTTGAGCGATATGGACTCGATCTCCAGGTCGCGCTCGGGCGCGCGCACCACCACCTCCCCGTGCAGCATGCCGCCGGGCCGCACCGGGCCGGGCTCGATGATCGTGTCCACCTCGAGCGGGACGCCGCCGCCGAAAAGCCTCTTGAAAACCATGCCCGCAGGCTAGTCGGCGGATCCGCCCCCGTCACCGGAAACGATCTCCTCGCCCGGCACCGCCGCGTACGCGCCCCGCACCCGCTCCATCAGCTCCTCGTCCACCTCGTACGTCACTCCGTCGACGGCCGTCACCGCCGCGATCCCCCGGGAGTTCGTCACCAACGCCGCCCGGAAGCGCGGAAGTTCCTCCAGGGTGACCGGGCGGTGGCGCGACGGCAGCCGGCGCGTCAGCAGCTCCATCGTGATGCCCGTGAGGTGCGGGGCCGTCGGCCAGTTCAGCGAAGTGCCGTCCCAGAGGGCGATGTTGGTGACCGCGCCCTCCGCGAGCTCGCCCGCCGGCGTCGTCAGCAGCGCCTCGTCGAAGCCGGCCCGGCGCGCCGCGTCGCCGTGGTACCGCTGGCCGAAGCCGCCCAGGTGCTTGAGGTGCGCCGCCGGGCGCAGATAGCCGACCGCCGTCAGCCGCTGCGGCGCGCCGAGGCCGTCGGGCGCGGCCTCGCGCACGGCGACCGCCACCCGGACCAGGGGGCCGCCCTCGTACACGTACACCCGCGCCGACGCGTCCCGGCGTCCCGACGCCCCGAGCGCCCGCGCGAGGAGGTCCCGCACCCGCTGTCCGGGCAGCGGCTCGCCGAACAGCTCGCGGGTGGCCCGGTCGAGGCGGTCGAGGTGCAGGCCGAGGCCCTTCACCCGGCCGTCCCGCACCTGCATCGCGGTGAAGTGGCCGTAGCCGCTCATGACGGCGGCGAGGACCCCGGGATCGGTCGCCGGGACCCCGTCGACCTCGATGTGCGCGGGGGCGGGAGCGGGTGAAGTCGTCATGGACCCACCGTAGTCACGGTGGCGGTCCGGAGGTTTCCCGGAAGCCCGCTTGACCTCAACCAAACTTGAGGTACCACGATCCTCGGCATGGACATCACGCACTCCACCACCGCCCCCCTGACCCTCGCCCTCGTCGTCGCCAGCGACCGCGAAGGCCGCTTCGCCCCCGTCATCGCCGACTGGTTCCGCACCCGCGTCGCCGAGCGCGCCGACTTCGCCCTCACCGTCCTCGACCTCGCCGAGGTCGAGCTCCCCACCTCCCTCTCCTACGACCCCGACCCCGCGGTCCGCGCCGAACTCGCCCGCGTCACACCCGTCCTGGAGGCCGCCGACGCCTTCGTCGTCCTGACCCCCGAGTACAACCACTCCTTCCCCGCCTCCCTCAAGAACCTCATCGACCGCCACTACACCGAGTGGCGCGCCAAGCCCGTCGGCTTCGTCTCCTACGGCGGGATCTCCGGCGGCATCCGGGCCGTCGAGCAGCTCCGCCAGGTCTACGCCGAGATGCACGCCGTGACCGTCCGCGACGGGGTCGTCCTGCCCAACGCCCAGGGGCAGTTCGACGAGGACGGCCGGTTCAGGGACCCGACCGGGCCCGAGGCCGGCGCCAAGCTCATGCTCGACCAGCTCGCCTGGTGGGGGAACGCCCTCCGGGACGCCAAGGCCGTCCGGCCGTACGCCGCCTGAGGGAACGTCATGACACTGCTGCGACTTCTCGCCGGGCGCCTGCGCCCGCACCGCGCCCGGCTCGTCTTACTCGTCCTCCTCCAGCTCCTCCAGAGCCTCGCCTCCCTCACCCTGCCGGCCCTCAACGCCGGCGTCATCGACGAGGGCGTGCTCCGCGGCGACACCGGCCGTGTCCTGTCCGGCGGGGCCGCCATGGCCGGCGTCACGCTCCTCCAGGCCGCCGCGGCCGCCGCCGTCACCTTCACCGCCGCCCGGATCGCCCTCGCCGTCGCCCGTGACCTGCGCTCCGAGGTCTTCCGGCGGATCCAGGACCTCTCCGTCCTGGAGCGCGGCCGCTTCGGCACCGCCTCCCTCGTCACCCGCGCCACCAACGACGTCCAGCAGGTGCAGACCTTCGCCGTCCTCGCGCTCACCATGCTCGTCGCCGCCCCGCTGCTGTGCGCCGGAGGGCTCGGCATGGCGCTGCGCCAGGACGTGCCGCTCGCCCTCGTCCTGCTGCTCTTCGTCCCCGTCATGACCCTCGCCGTCGGCGCCGTCGTGCTCCGCACGCGGCCCCTCTTCCGGAGCATGCAGGAGCACCTCGACCGGGTCACCCGGGTGCTGCGCGAACAGATCACCGGCGTCCGGGTGGTCCGCGCCTTCGTCCGCGACGGCCATGAACGCGCCCGCTTCGCCGGCGCCAACGACGCCCTCCTCGACACCGGCCTGCGGGCCGGCCGGCTCCAGGCCGTCATGTATCCGGTCGTCCTGCTGGTCTGGGAGGCCGCCACGATCCTCCTGGTCTGGGCCGGCGCCCACCGCATCGACTCCGGCGCCGTCCGGGCCGGCACCCTCGTCGCGTTCCTCGGCTACCTCCTACAGACCGCCATGTCCGTGATGATGACGCTCTTCCTCCTCATGCACCTGCCCCGGGCCGAGGCCGGTGCCGCCCGCGTCCGCGAACTCCTCGGCACCACCCCCTCCCTCGCCCCGCCCGCCGAACCGGTCCGCGCCCTTCCCGGCGGCGGCTCCGGCCGGCTCGCCCTGGAGGACATCACCTTCCGCTACCCCGGCGCCGAGGAACCCGTCCTCAGCGGCGTCACCCTGCACGCCGCCCCCGGCGAGACCACCGCGATCATCGGCGCCACCGGCAGCGGCAAGTCCACCCTCCTCGGCCTGGTGCCCCGGCTCCTCGACGCCACCGGCGGCCGGGTCCTCCTCGACGGCACCGACGTCCGCGCCCTCGACCCCGGACTCGCCGCCGCCACCGTCGGACTCGTCCCCCAGAAGCCGTACCTCTTCTCCGGCACCATCGCCTCCAACCTGCGGTACGGAAAGCCCGGCGCCACCGACGAGGAGCTGTGGCACGCGCTGGAGACCGCCCAGGCCGCCGACTTCGTCCGGGCCCTGGACGAGGGGCTCGACGCGCCCGTCACCCAGGGCGGCTCCAACCTCTCCGGCGGCCAGCGCCAGCGGCTCGCCATCGCCCGCGTCCTCGTCGCCCGCCCCCGCCTCTACCTCTTCGACGACTCCTTCTCCGCCCTCGACAACGCCACCGACGCCCGGCTGCGCGCCGCCCTGCGCCGCGAGACCGCCGGCGCCACCGTCCTCCTCGTCGCCCAGCGGGTCTCCACCATCCGCCACGCCGACCGGATCGTCGTCCTCGACCGGGGCCGCGCCGTCGGCACCGGAACCCACGAGGAGCTCCTGGCGAGCAGCCCCACCTACCGGGAGATCGTCCGCTCCCAGCCGACCGAGGAGGCCGCCGCGTGACCACCGCGACCACCCCGCGCCCCACCGCGCCCACCGCCCCCGCCCCGCGCACCGCGCCCACCGCCCCCGCCCGCCGGGGCCCCGCCCCCCAGCCGGGCGGACCCGGCCCGGGAGCGGGCCCCTCCCTGGAACGCTCCCTCCACTTCCGCGCCTCCGCCGCGCGCCTGCTGCGCACCCTCGCCCCCGACCGGGCCCGGCTCGCCGCGGCCCTCGCCGCCGGCGCCGCCGCCGTCGGGTTCGCCGTCCTCGGCCCGCTCCTCCTCGGCAGGGCCACCGACCTCGTCCTCACCGGCGCCGCCGGCCCGCACGGCGTCGACTTCACCGCCGTCGGCCGGCAGCTCGCCCTCGCGGGCGCCGCCGTCGTCGGCGCCTCCCTGCTGACCTGGGTCCAGCAGCGGCTCGTCACCGGCGTCGTGCAGCGGGCCGGCCACCGGCTGCGCGAGCGGGCCCAGCACAAGCTGGCCCGGCTGCCCCTCGGCTACCTCGACGGACAGCCGCGCGGCGAGGTCCTCTCCCGCGCCACCAACGACGTCGACAACGTCACCCAGACCCTGCAACAGGCCCTGAGCCAGATGATCAGGGCCGTGTTCACCCTCCTCGGGGTGCTCGCGATGATGCTCTGGATCTCCCCGGCGCTCGCCCTCGTCGCCCTCGCCACCGTCCCCGTCTCGCTGGGCCTCGCCGCCCTCGTCGCCCGCCGCGCCCAGCCCCAGTTCGTGAGGCAGTGGGCGGTCACCGGCCGGCTCGGCGGCCACGCCGAGGAGACCATCACCGGTCACACCGAGGTCGTCGCCTTCGGCCGCCGGGACGAGGCCGTCCGCCGCTTCGACGAGCTCGGCGAGGAGCTGTACCGGGCCGGCCTGCGCGCCCAGGTCGTCTCCGGCCTCGTCCAGCCGGCCGTCACCCTCGCCGGAAACCTCGGCTACGTCCTGATCGCGGTCCTCGGCGGCCTGAAGGTGGCGAGCGGGACCCTGACCGTCGGCGACGTCCAGGCCTTCGTCCAGTACTCCTACGAGTTCAACGGGCCGGTCAACCAGGTGGCCGCCATGGCGGGCCTCCTCCAGTCCGGCGTCGCCTCCGCCGAGCGGGTCTTCGACCTCCTCGACGCCGAGGAGGAGCGCCCGGAACCGGCCACCCCCGAGAAGCCCGCCGTGCTGCGCGGCCGGGTCGCCTTCGAGCGCGTCTCCTTCCGCTACGAGCCGGACCGGCCGCTCGTCGAGGACCTCTCCCTCACCGTGGAACCCGGCCGCACGGTCGCCCTCGTCGGCCCCACCGGCGCCGGCAAGACCACCCTGGTCAACCTGCTGCTCCGGTTCCACGAGCCGACCGGCGGCCGGATCCTCCTCGACGGCGTCGACACCGCCCGGATGGACCGGGAGGAGCTGCGCTCCGGCATCGGCATGGTCCTCCAGGACACCTGGCTCTTCGGCGGCACCATCGCCGAGAACATCGCCTACGGCGTCCCCGGGGAGGTCTCCCGCGAGCGGATCGTCGCCGCGGCCGAGGCCGTCCACGCCGACCGCTTCGTCCGTACCCTGCCGGACGGCTACGACACCGTCCTGGACGAGGACGGCGGCGGTCTCAGCGCCGGCGAACGCCAGCTGGTCACGCTGGCCCGCGCCTTCCTCTCCGACCCGGTGATCCTCGTCCTCGACGAGGCCACCAGCTCCGTCGACACGCGCACCGAACTCCACGTCCAGCGCGCCATGTCCGCCCTGCGGGCCGGCCGGACCAGCTTCGTCGTCGCCCACCGGCTCTCCACGATCCGGGACGCCGACACCATCGTGGTCATGGACGGCGGGGGCATCGCCGAGCAGGGCGGCCACGAGGAGCTGCTGGCCCGCGGCGGCGCGTACGCCCGGCTGCACGCGGCACAGTTCGCCCCTACGGTGGAGGCGTGATCGTCACCGTCCGCACCACCACCACCGACGCGCGCGCCAAGGCCGACGCCCTGGCGCGCGGCGCCGTCGAGGCCCGGCTCGCCGCGTGCGCGCAGATCTCCGGGCCCGTCACCTCCGTCTACCACTGGCGGGGCGCGATCGAGACCACCGAGGAGTGGGAGGTGGTCCTCAAGACCACCGAGGCCCGCTACCAGGCCCTTGAAGCACACCTGATCGCGGCCCACGACTACGAGACGCCCGAGATCCTCGCCACCCGGGTGACGCGGGTCGCCGAGGGGTACGCCCGCTGGGTCGAGAAGGAGACCGAGGACGCCGTCGAGCCCGAAGCCGCCGCGTACGAGGAGCGCCCGTTCTTCGTGTACGGGACGCTGCGCCCGGGCGGGTACAACCACGACCGGTTCCTCGCCGGGCGGATCGGCACCGAGGCGGACGCCGTGCTGCCGGGGGCGGTCCTGCACGACGGGCCCGGCTATCCGTACGTCGTCCCGGCGGACGGAGGCGAGGTGGCCGGCACCCTCCTCACGCCCTCGTCCGGCGACTACGGCGATCTGTTCGGCCTGCTCGACCGGCTGGAGCTGCCCGCCGGGTACGAGCGGGCGGCCATGGACGTCGTACGGGTCGCGGACGGGGTCCGGCTGTCCGCCTGGGTGTACCTGGCGGCACCGGACGCGCCGCTCGGCCCGGTCATCGAGAGCGGCGACTGGTTCAGCCGGCGGTAGCTCCGCCGGCGACCGGCTCCAGACGGACCGCGCACACCTTGAACTCGGGCATCCGGGAGACCGGGTCGAGCGCCGGGTTCACCAGGGTGTTCGCCCGCCCCTCCCCGTACCAGTGGAAGGGCATGAAGACGGTGTCCGGGCGGATCGCGCCGGTGATCCGGGCCGGCGCCACCGCCCGCCCGCGCCGCGACACCACCGCCACCGGCTCGCCCTCGGCGACCCCGAGCCTCTCCGCGAGCCGCGGGTGCAGCTCCACGAAGGGGCCGGGCGCGGCGGCGTTCAGCTCCGCGACCCGCCGGGTCTGCGCCCCGGACTGGTACTGGGAGACGACCCGGCCGGTGGTGAGGACCACCGGGTAGTCGGCGTCGGTCTCCTCGGCGGCCGGCCGGTGCGTCACCGGGATGAAGCGGGCCCGCCCGTCGGCGGTCGCGAACCGGTCGAGGAAGAGCCGGGGCGTGCCCGCGTGCTCGCCCTCGCCGGGAGCGGTCTCGGGGCAGGGCCAGAAGACGCCCTGCTCCCGCTCGATCCGCCGGTAGCTGATGCCCGAGTAGTCGGCGGGGCCGCCGGCGGAGGCCCGCCGCAGCTCCTCGAAGACCTCCTCGGGGTCGGTGGGGAAGCCCTTCTCCCAGCCGAGCAGTCCGGCGAGGGAGTGCAGCACCTCCAGGTCGGTGCGGACCCCGGCCGGCGGCGTGAGGGCGCGGCGGCGCAGCAGCACCCGCCCCTCCAGGTTGGTCATCGTCCCGGTCTCCTCGGCCCACTGGGTCACCGGCAGGACGACGTCGGCGAGTGCGGCGGTCTCGGAGAGGACGACGTCGGCGACGGCGAGGAAGTCGAGCGAGCGCAGCCGGTCCTCGACGTGGGAGGCGTGCGGCGCGGAGACGACCGGGTTGGAGCCCATCAGGAGCAGCGACTTCACCTCGCCGCCGAGCGCGTCGAGGAGTTCGTAGGCGCTGCGCCCCGGCCCCGGCAGGGTCTCGGGGGCGACGCCCCACACGCCGGCGACGTGGGCGCGGGCGGCGGGGTCGTCGAGCTTGCGGTAGCCGGGCAGCTGGTCGGCCTTCTGGCCGTGCTCGCGGCCGCCCTGGCCGTTGCCCTGGCCGGTGAGGCAGCCGTAGCCGGAGAGCGGCCGGCCCGCCCGGCCGGTGGCGAGGCAGAGGTTGATCCAGGCGCCGACGGTGTCGGTGCCCTTGGCCTGCTGCTCGGGGCCGCGCGCGGTCAGCACCATGGAGTCCTCGGCGTCGCAGAACATCGCGACCGCCTCGCGCAGCCGCGGCACCGGGATGCCGGTGATCCGCTCGACGTGCTCGGGCCAGTGGGCCATCGCGCCGGCCCGGGCGGCCTCCCAGCCGGAGGTGCGCTCCGCGACGAACTCCTCGTCGACGCGGCCCTCGGCGACGACCAGGTGGAGCAGGCCGAGGGCGAGCGCCAGGTCGGTGCCGGGGCGGGGGGCGAGGTGGAGGTCGGCCTGTTCGGCGGTGCGGGTGCGGCGCGGGTCGACGACGATCAGCTTCCCGCCGTTCTCCTTCAGCTCGGTGAGGTAGCGCAGCGCCGGGGGCATCGTCTCGGCCAGGTTGGAGCCGACGAGGATCACACAGCCCGTCTTCGGGACGTCCTCCAGCGGGAACGGCAGCCCGCGGTCGAGGCCGAAGGCCCGCTGGTGGGCGGCGGCCGCCGAGGACATGCAGAAGCGGCCGTTGTAGTCGATCTGCGAGGTGGCGAGGACGAGCCGGGCGAACTTGCCGAGCGTGTACGCCTTCTCGTTGGTGAGTCCGCCGCCGCCGAAGACCCCCACGGCATCGGGGCCGTGGTCGGCGCGGGTCCGGCGCAGGCCCTCGGCGACGGCGGAGAGGGCCTCCTCCCAGGAGGCCGGTTCGAGCGCCCCGGTGTCAGGGCGGCGGACCAGGGGCTCGGTGAGCCTGACCCGGGAGGAGAGTACGGAGGGGGCGGTGCGGCCCTTGCCGCACAGCGCGCCCCGGTTGACGGGGAAGTCGGTCCGCTCGACCACCTCGGCGGGCAGCTCCGCCGTGCCGGTCGGGCGGAGCTTCATGCCGCACTGCAGGGCGCAGTAGGGGCAGTGGGTGGGGACCGTGGTGGCGTCGGACATGCCGTCAAGGGTGCGTCGGGCGTGTTACGGGCGGCGGCGTCCCGTATTACGGGCGCGGTGCTCTCCGCTCAGGTCACGGGCGCGCGGAGGGTGAGGCCGGGGCGGTACGGGCTCCGTCCGCCAGGGCCTCGGCGACCCCGGGCTCCGCGGGGCCGAGGAAGCGCGGGTCGGGTCGGACGGCCGCGTCGAGGGCGGCCTTCCCGGCGGCGAAGAGCTCCCGGGTGGTGCCGTAGTACCAGGTGGTGTCCCGGGGTTCGGCGACCCCGACGCCGTACGAGGCGACCCCGGCCCGCCGGCACAGGGCGACCGCCCGCTTGACGTGGAAGTCCTGGGTGACGAGGACGGCCCGCTCGACGCCGAAGACCTTCCGGGCCCGGACGCAGCTGTCCCAGGTGTCGAAGCCGGCGTAGTCGCTGACGACCTTCCCGTCCGGGACGCCCCGGGCCGCCAGGTAGGCGCGCATGGCGCTCGGCTCGTCGTATTCGGTCCGGCTGTTGTCGCCGGTGACGAGGAGGACCCTCACCTTGCCGGTGCGGTAGAGCTCGGCGGCCGTGTCGAGCCGGTGGGCGAGGTACGGGGTGGGGCGCCCCTTCCAGAGGCCGGCGCCGAAGACCACGGCGACGTCCGCGGCGGGCACGTCGGCGGTGGTCCGCAGCCTGTCCGCGGCGGCGGTGTGCATCCAGGTCGCGGGGGCGAGGGCCAGGACGGCGGCCGCCATCACGGCCTGGACGGTACGGCGGCGGGCCCGGACGGTGCGGGGGAACCGGACCTGCATCGGCTGTGCCTCCAGGGGGCGGGGTCGGACTGTCACCCCGTTCGACGCGCGGGAGCCTTCCGGGGTTCTGCGGAGGCTCCGTCTGTTCCGTACAGCACACTCGCCAGCCCCATCCCGAGCAGCATCCCGAGGAACTGGGCGGCGGCGTAGGCGGGGACCGAGGCGGGGGCGATGCCGGTGAAGGAGTCGGTGAGGGAGCGGCCGACGGTGGCCGCCGGGTTGGCGAAGGAGCCCGAGGAGGTGAACCAGATCGCCGCGCCGATGTAGCCGGCGACGGCGACGGGGGCCAGTTGGGGGCGGCCGATGTGCCGCAGGCCCTGGACGACGAGGACGAGCCCGGCGGTGGCGACGGCCTCGCCGAGCAGCAGGTGGAGCGCGGCGCGCGGCTCGGTGGACCAGGAGCCGGGCGCGCGGCCGAACATCGCCTCGGCGAGCAGGGCGCCGGCGACGGCGCCGGCGACCTGGGCGGTGAGGTAGGCGAGGACCTCGCGGCCCTCCTGCTCCCGGCGGCGGGCCCACCACTCGGAGAGGGTGACGACCGGGTTGAAGTGGGCGCCGGAGAGCGGTCCGAGGAGCGCGATCAGCAGACCGAGGCCGAGGGCGGAGGCGGTGGCGTTGGCGAGCAGCCGGACCCCGATGTCCTGGCTGAGGGAGTCGGCGCGGATGCCGGAGCCGACGATCACGGCGACCAGGGCGGCGGTGCCGGTGAACTCGGCGGTGACGCGTCGGGGGAGCGACGCGGGGGACATTCTCATAGTGGAAAAGATATTCCGT
The DNA here is from genome assembly GCF_042794995.1 of Streptomyces sp. NPDC056503. Lineage (NCBI taxonomy): Bacteria > Bacillati > Actinomycetota > Actinomycetes > Kitasatosporales > Streptomycetaceae > Streptomyces > Streptomyces sp. NPDC056503. The sequence goes on along the minus strand of NZ_JBHTST010000060.1, from coordinate 31,293 downwards.
GATTCGGAACGAAAAAAGAGGGGAGGAGAGGGGTGCCCGTTCCGTACGATCCGTCGGTGATCAACGACCTCGTCATTCGCCGCGCAGCCGCCTCCGACGCCACCACCGTGGCCGACGTCTGGCTGCGCTCGTACACCGCCGCCCTCCCGGACGTCCGCCGGGCACACACCGACGACCAGGTCCGCTCCTGGATCCAGGGGGTCGTCGTGCCCCACCAGGAGACCTGGGTGGCGACCGCCGGAGGCGCGGTCGTCGCGATGATGGTGCTGGACGGCGAGGACCTGGACCAGCTCTACGTCGACCCGCCGTGGCGTGGCCACGGCATCGGCGACCGCCTCGTCGACCTCGCCAAGCGGACCAGCCCGACCGGCCTGGAACTGTGGACCTTCCAGGTCAACGCCCCGGCCCGGCGCTTCTACGAACGCCACGGCTTCACCGCCGCCGAGCACACCGACGGCGAGCGCAACGAGGAGCGGGAGCCGGACGTCCGGTACGTCTGGCGCCCGGGGAACTGAGTCCGGGGCACCGGGCCCGGGACCCGCTGCGCGCCCGCCCCCGCCTGACACCGGTCCCCACGCGCGCGTGAGCCCGGTGAAACACCCGTGTGAGGTCATGGAGAACAGTCGTGACCGGCGCGCAACGGGGAGGCAACGTGCCGGGGTCAGGATCGGGACCAGGACGGAACCGGCGGCACGTGCCGCCGGGCCGTGTCGGCAGCGCCGCCGACCGGACGCGCGGCCGGACCACCCGGGCCGGCCGCGCATCCGGCCGCGACCGGACCGCCGCACGCGCCCGGGCCGCGGCCCCGTCGCCCCGGCGCCCGAGGAGGAGGCACCCGCCCCATGGACACCCGCACCCCCGCCCTCGTCGCCGTCGGGCACGGCAGCCGCGACCCACGCGCGCGTGCCACCCTCGCCCGCCTCCTCGACCGGGTCCGCGAGCTGCGCCCCGGCCTCGACGTCCGCCTCGCCCACATCGAGCTGAACGCGCCGCTCCTCGACGACACCCTCACGGCCCTCGCCGCCGAGGGGCGCGAGGCCGTTCTCGTACCGCTCCTCCTCGCCCCCGGCCACCACGTCACCCACGACCTGCCCGCCGCCCTCGCCGCCGTCCCCGGCCTGCGCGCCCGCACCGCCGCGCCGCTCGGCCCGCACCCCCTCCTCGTGGACGCCCTCGCCGACCGGCTCGCCCAGGCCGGCTGGACCCCGGCCGACTCCGCCTCCCGCGCCACCGGCGTCGTCCTCGCCTCCGCCGGCTCCCGCGACCCCCGCTCCGCCGCCACCCTCCGCCGGATCGCCGCCGCGCTCGGCGAACGCCTCGGCGGGACCCCCGTGCTCGCCGCCTACGCCTCCGCCGCCGCCCCCACCGTCCCCGAGGCCGTCACCGCGCTCACCGCCCGGGGCCGCCACCGGATCGCCGTCGCCTCCTGCTTCACCGCCCCCGGCCTCTTCGCCGCCCGCGCCGCCGCCCACGCCCCCTGGATCGCCGCCGACCCGCTCGGTGCCCACCCGGCCCTCGCCCGGCTCGTCCTGCACCGCTACGACCGGGCCCGCACCGGCCGCCCCGCCACCCCCACGCGGGAACTCGCCGCCATCTGACCCCTCGTGTCGGTCCGTCCGGTTACCGTCGAGACATGGCAGGTTACGACGGCACCAGCGAGACCCCCGGGTACGACCCGACCGCCACCGAGCGCTGGGCCGCCGAGCCCGACAAGCGCCCCGGCCGCACCGCCTTCCAGCGCGACCGCGCCCGCGTGCTGCACTCCGCCGCCCTGCGCCGGCTCGCCGGGAAGACGCAGGTCGTCACCCCCGGCACCCGGGGCCACGCCTGGGACGCCAGCCCCCGCACCCGGCTCACCCACTCCCTGGAGTGCGCCCAGGTCGGCCGCGAGCTCGGCGCCGCCCTCGGCTGCGACCCCGACCTCGTCGAAGCCGCCTGCCTCTCCCACGACATGGGCCACCCGCCCTTCGGGCACAACGGCGAGCAGGCGCTGAACGACGTCGCCAAGGACTGCGGCGGCTTCGAGGGGAACGCCCAGTCGCTCCGCCTCCTCACCCGCATCGAGCCCAAGCGCTTCGTCACCGGCCCCGACGGCGATCCCGTCCCCGTCGGCCTCAACCTCACCCGCGCCGCCCTCGACGCCGCCACCAAGTACCCCTGGTCGCGCGGCGGCCACCCCACCGACCCCGGCTCCGCCAAGTTCGGCGTGTACGAGGACGACCTGCCCGTCTTCGAGTGGGTCCGGCGCGGCGCCCCCGACCAGCGCAAGTGCTTCGAGGCCGAGGTCATGGACTGGTCCGACGACGTCGCCTACTCCGTCCACGACTTCGAGGACGGCCTGCACGCCGGCCACATCGACCCCAACCTCCTCTACGCCGAGCCCGAGCGCGCCGACGTCTTCGCCGTCGCCATCGGCCGCTACGTCCCCGAGGACACCGACCCGGCCGAACTCGCCGAAGCGCTCGACCGGCTCGTCGACCAGGAGTGGTGGCCGCACGGCTACGACGGCTCCGCCGTCGCCCAGGCCCGCCTCAAGGACGCCACCAGCCAGCTCATCGGCCGCTTCTGCCTCGCCGCCGAGGGCGCCACCCGCCAGGCCTACGGCTCCGGCCGCCTCACCCGCTACGGCGCCGAGCTCGTCGTCCCCCGCCCCACCCGCAACGAGTGCGCCGTCCTCAAGGCCGTCGCCGACCGGTACGTCATGCAGCGCGCCGAACAGGAGGCGCTCCGCGCCGACCAGCGGATCGTCGTCGCCGAACTCGCCGAGGCGCTCGTCGCCCGCGCCCCCGACGGCCTCGAACCGCAGTTCCGCGCCCTCTTCGCCGCCGCGCCCGACGACCGTTCCCGCAAGCGGGTGATCGTCGACCAGATCGCATCCCTCACCGACGCCTCCGCCCGCGCCCTCCACGCCCGCCTCCGCACCCCCGGCGCCTAGGGCCCGTCGGCCCTCTTTCGCCTTCCGCCGCCGTGCGGGACCCTCGCATGCACGTCCCGGGGCGGTGCGACCGGGGCCGGGCCCGGGGGCGTAGCGTAGAGAACCGGTCGCAACGAGGAGGAATCAACGTGGTCGACGCAGATCAGACCTTTGTCATCGTCGGCGGGGGCCTGGCCGGCGCCAAGGCGGCGGAGACGCTCCGCGCCGAGGGCTTCAACGGCCGGGTGATCCTCATCGGCGACGAACGCGACCACCCCTACGAACGCCCCCCGCTCTCCAAGGGCTACCTCCTCGGCAAGAAGGACCGGGACTCCGCCCTCGTCCACGAACCCGGCTGGTACGCCGCGCACGACGTGGAGCTCCACCTCGGCCAGACCGTCACCTCCGTCGACCGGGACGCCCACACCGTCCGCCTCGGCGACGGCACCGTCATCCGCTACGACAAGCTGCTCCTCGCCACCGGCTCCGAGCCCCGCCGCCTCGACATCCCCGGCACCGGCCTCGCCGGCGTCCACCACCTGCGCCGGCTCTCCCACGCCGAGCGGCTCCGCGACGAGCTGAAGGCCCTCGGCCGGGACAACGGCCACCTGGTGATCGCCGGCGCCGGCTGGATCGGCCTGGAGGTCGCCGCCGCCGCCCGCACCTACGGCGCCGAGGTCACCGTCGTCGAAGCCGACCCCACCCCCCTCCACCGCGTCCTCGGCCCCGAGCTCGGCCAGCTCTTCGCCGACCTCCACACCGGGCACGGCGTCCGCTTCCACTTCGGCGCCCGCATCACCGAGATCACCGGCCAGGACGGCATGGTCCTCGCCGTCCGCACCGACGACGGCGAGGAGCACCCCGCCCACGCCGTCCTCATCGCCATCGGCGCCGCCCCCCGCGCCACCCTCGCCGAGAACGCCGGCCTCGCCCTCGTCGACCGCGCCGACGGCGGCGGCGTCGCCGTCGACTCCTCGCTGCGCACCTCCGACCCCGACATCCACGCCGCCGGCGACGTCGCCGCCTTCGAGCACCCCTTCCTCCACCACCGCATCCGCGTCGAGCACTGGGCCAACGCCCTCAACGGCGGCCCCGCCGCCGCCCGCGCCATGCTCGGCCAGGACGTCTCCTACGACCGGATCCCGTACTTCTTCACCGACCAGTACGACCTCGGCATGGAGTACTCCGGCTGGGCGCCCCCGGGCTCGTACGACCAGGTGGTGGTCCGCGGTGACACCGGCAAGCGCGAGTTCATCGCCTTCTGGCTCAAGGAGGGCCGGGTGATCGCCGGGATGAACGTGAACGTGTGGGACGTCACGGACCCGATCCAGAAGCTCATCCGCTCCCGCGCCACCGTGGACCCGGACGCCCTCTGCGACCCCTCGGTGGCGCTGGAGAGCCTCACCTGACCACCGCGGCGGCACCCCCGGGAGGCGACCCCCGGACCCCCGTACACTTTCCTGCGTGGCAGGCAGGATCAACGATGACGACGTGAAGGCGGTCCGGGACGCGGTCCCGATCGACTCCGTGGTGTCCGAGTACCTCCAGCTCCGCAACGCCGGCGGCGGGAACCTCAAGGGACTCTGCCCCTTCCACGACGAGAAGTCGCCCTCCTTCCAGGTCAGCCCCAGCAAGGGACTCTTCCACTGCTTCGGCTGCCAGGAGGGCGGCGACACCATCGCCTTCGTGATGAAGATCGACCACCTCTCCTTCTCGGAGACGGTCGAGCGCCTCGCCGCCAAGGCCGGCATCACCCTCCGCTACGAGGAGGGCGGCTACAACCCCGGCCACCAGCGCGGCGAGCGCATCCGCCTGATCGAGGCCCACAAGATCGCCGCCGAGTTCTACGCCGGCCAACTCTCCTCCCCCGAGGCCGAGATCGGCCGGAAGTTCCTCGCCGAGCGCGGCTTCGACCAGGCCGCTGCCGAGCACTTCGGCGTCGGCTACTCCCCGGCCGGCTGGGACCACCTCACCCGCTTCCTGCGCGGCAAGGGCTTCTCCGACAAGGAACTGATCGTCTCCGGCCTCTCCCAGGAAGGCCGCCGGGGCCCCATCGACCGCTTCCGCGGCCGCCTCATGTGGCCCATCCGGGATGTCGGCGGCGAGATCGTCGGCTTCGGCGCCCGCCGCCTGCGCGAGGACGACAACGGCCCCAAGTACCTCAACACCCCCGAGACGCCGGTCTACCGCAAGTCCCAGGTGCTCTACGGCGTCGACCTCGCCAAGAAGGAGATCGCCAAGACCAGCCGGGCCGTCGTCGTCGAGGGCTACACCGACGTCATGGCCTGCCACCTGGCCGGCGTCACCACCGCCATCGCCACCTGCGGCACCGCCTTCGGCGGCGAGCACATCAAGATCCTCCGCCGTCTCCTCATGGACAACGGCTCGGCCCGCGTCATCTTCACCTTCGACGGCGACGCCGCCGGCCAGAAGGCCGCCCTGCGCGCCTTCGAGGACGACCAGAAGTTCGCCGCCGAGACGTACATCGCCATCGCCCCCGACGGCATGGACCCCTGCGAGCTGCGCCTCGCCAAGGGCGACGACGCCGTCGCCGACCTGGTCGAGCCCCGCACCCCCCTCTTCGAGTTCGCCCTCCGCCAGATCGTGAACCGGTACGACCTGGACACCCCGGCGGGCCGGGCCGCCGCCCTCGACGAGGCCGCCCCCATCGTCGCCAAGATCAAGAACGTGGCCTCCCAGCACGAGGTCGCCGTCCAGCTCGCCGGCCTCGTCGGCATCCTCGACACCCAGTTCGTCGTCCGCAGGGTCGCCCAGATCGCCCGCTGGCAGCGCGGCGGCGGCAAGGAGCAGGGCGGCCCCCAGCGCGGCGACGGCCGGCAGCAGCGCTCGTACGGCGAGGTCCAGGCGCCCCGCGGCCCCGCCGGGCCCGCGCTCAACCTGCGCAGCCCCGCCCACCGCACCGAGCGCGAACTCCTCAAGCTCGCCCTCCAGTACCCGGCGCTCGTCTCCCCGGCCTTCGACGCCTACGGCACCGACGAGTTCACCGCCCCGCCCTACGCCGCCGTCCGGCAGTGCGTCCAGGACGCCGGCGGCGCCGACGGAGCCCCCGCCGACTACCTCGACGCCGTCCGCGAGGCCGCGCCCGACGACACGGTCCGCGCCCTCGTCACCGAACTCGCCGTCGAGACGATCTTCGCCAAGACCGTCGACGAGGTGTACGCCGGCGCCCAGCTGGTCCAGGTCCGCCTCCGCGCCGTCGACCGGCGCATCCGTGACGTCCAGGGCAGCCTCGCCCGGCTCGGCGCCCACGGCGACGCCGAACGGCTCGCCGCCGTGCAGAACGAGCTGTGGGTCCTGACCCAGTACGGCCAGTCCCTCCGCAACCACGGCGCCGCCGCCCTCTGACCTACTGTCGGTCACCGGACGGAACCAAAAAGTCACCGCACGCCCCTCGTGGCGGCGATGTGTCGTACCCCACACTGGGTGACGGAGCCGTTCCGCCCCTCCTGGAGGTCGCCCGCCGTGCAGACCGAGATCCAGACCACCGACCCGGACGACCAGGACGAACTCCCCGGACTCCCGGACGCCCCGGAGGTCCCCGAGGTCCCGGCCCAGCGGCGCCGCACCGCCGACCCCGGCGGCAACGGCCCCTCCGCCGACCTCTTCCGGCAGTACCTCCGCGAGATCGGCCGGATCCCCCTCCTCACCGCCGAGGAGGAGGTCGAGCTGGCCCGCCGCGTCGAGGCCGGCCTCTTCGCCGAGGAGAAACTGGCCCTCACCCCCGACCTCGACTCGCAGCTCGCCTACGACCTCGACCGGCTCGTCGTCCTCGGCCGGATCGCCAAACGGAAGCTGATCGAGGCCAACCTGCGGCTCGTCGTCTCCGTCGCCAAGCGGTACGTCGGCCGCGGCCTGACCATGCTCGACCTCGTCCAGGAGGGCAACCTCGGCCTCATCCGGGCCGTCGAGAAGTTCGACTACGCCCGCGGCTACAAGTTCTCCACCTACGCCACCTGGTGGATCCGCCAGGCGATGTCCCGGGCCCTCGCCGACCAGGCCCGCACCATCCGCGTCCCCGTCCACGTCGTCGAACTCATCAACCGGGTCATCCGCGTCCAGCGCCACATGCTCCAGGAACGCGGCTACGAGCCCACCGCGGAGGAGGTCGCCGCCCACCTCGACCTCACCCCCGAGCGGGTCGTCGAGGTCCGCCGGCTCGCCCAGGAACCCGTCTCCCTGCACACCCCCGTCGGCGAGGAGGAGGACGTCGACCTCGGCGACCTCATCGAGGACGGCGACGCCGCCTCGCCCGTCGAGTCCGCCGCCTTCCTGCTGCTCCGCCGCCACCTGGAGGACGTCCTGTCCACCCTCGGCGAGCGCGAGCGCAAGGTCGTCCAGCTCCGCTACGGCCTCGACGACGGCCGCCCCCGCACGCTGGAGGAGATCGGGCAGCTCTTCGGCGTCACCCGCGAACGGATCCGCCAGATCGAGTCCAAGACCCTCGGCAAACTCCGCGACCACACCTACGCCGACCAGCTCCGCGGCTATCTGGACTGACACGGGGGAGGGGCCCGCGCCGCACCCGGCACGGGCCCCTCCGCGACGACCGCCGCGGTCAGTCGACCTCGGCGACCGCCTCCGCGAACTGCGCCGCGTACAGCCGGGCGTAGGCCCCGCCCGCGGCCAGCAGCTCCTCGTGCGTGCCCTGCTCCACGATCGAGCCGTTCTCCATCACCAGGATCACGTCGGCGTCCCGGATGGTGGAGAGCCGGTGCGCGATCACGAAGGAGGTGCGGCCCTGGGCCAGCCGGGCCATCGCCTTCTGGATCAGCACCTCGGTCCGGGTGTCCACCGAGCTCGTCGCCTCGTCGAGGACGAGGATCACCGGGTCCGACAGGAACGCCCGCGCGATGGTGATCAGCTGCTTCTCGCCCGCGCTGACGCCCGCGCCCTCGTCGTCGACGACCGTGTCGTACCCCTCCGGCAGGGTGCGGACGAAGCGGTCGGCGTGGGCCGCCCGCGCGGCCTCCTCGACCTCCGCCCGGGTCACCTCGCGGGTGGCGCCGTACGCGATGTTGTCGGCGATCGTCCCGCCGAAGAGCCAGGTGTCCTGGAGGACCATGCCGATCCCGGCCCGCAGCTCCTCCCGGGACATCGCCGCTATGTCCGTGCCGTCCAGCGTGATCCGGCCGCCCGTCACCTCGTAGAACCGCATGAGGAGGTTGACGAGCGTGGTCTTGCCGGCGCCCGTCGGGCCGACGATCGCGACCGTCTGCCCCGGCTCCACGGTGAGCGACAGGTCCTCGATGAGCGGCTTGTCGGCCTCGTAGCGGAAGGAGACGTGCTCCAGGGCGACCTTGCCCTTGAAGTCGCGCTCCTCCTCGCTCCTCGGCGCGTCCGGCTCCTGCTCCTCGGCGTCGAGCAGCTCGAAGATCCGCTCGGCCGAGGCGACGCCCGACTGCACCAGGTTCGCCATCGACGCCACCTGCGTCAGCGGCATCGAGAACTGGCGCGAGTACTGGATGAACGCCTGCACGTCGCCGATGGAGAGCGTGCCGCTCGCCACCCGCAGCCCGCCGACCACCGCCACCAGCACGTAGTTGATGTTCGAGACGAAGAACATCACCGGCTGCATCATGCCGCTGTTGAACTGCGCCTTGAACCCGGCCTCGTACAGCGCGTCGTTCTGCTCCCGGAAGCCCTGGGCGGCCTCCTCCTGCCGGCCGAAGACCTTCACCAGGGTGTGCCCGGTGTACATCTCCTCCACGTGCGCGTTGAGCGCGCCCGTCGACTTCCACTGCTGCACGAAGTGCGGCTGCGAGCGCTTGCCGATCCGCGCCGCGACCACCACCGACACCGGCACCGTGACCAGCGCGACCAGCGCGAGCAGCGGCGAGATCCAGAACATCATCGCCAGCACGCCGACGATCGTCAGCAGCGAGTTGATGAGCTGGCCCATCGACTGCTGGAGCGTCTGCCCGACGTTGTCGAGGTCGTTGGTCGCCCGCGACAGCACCTCGCCGCGCTTCGCCTTGTCGAAGTACGACAGCGGCAGCCGCGACAGCTTCGTCTGGACGTCCTCCCGCATCCGGTACACGGTCCGGTTGATCACCTTGATCGACATCCGGGTGGAGACCAGCATCAGCAGGCCCGCCACCACGTACACCGCCAGCGCGAGCAGCAGCACCTCGCCGACCGCGCCGAAGTCGATGCCCCGCCCGGGCGTGAAGTCGACCCCGGACAGCATGTCGGCCATGCCGCCGTCGCCGTCCGCCCGCAGCTTCTCCAGCGCCTGCGCCTTGGTCACGCCCTCGGGCATCTGCCGCCCGACCACGCCCGCGAAGATCAGGTCCGTCGCCCGGCCCAGCACCTTGGGGCCGACGACCGCGCCCGCCACCGACAGCACGCCGGCGACCAGCATCACCCAGAGCGCGGTCCGCTCCGGCGCCAGCTGCCCCAGCAGCCGCTTCGACGAACCCTTGAAGTCCATCGACCGCTCACCCGGGGTGCCCCCGGCCATCATGCGTCCACCAGGACCGGCCATCAGGCTGCCTCCGCCTCGGTCAGCTGGGAGAGCACGATCTCCCGGTACGTCTCGTTCGCCGCCATCAGCTCGTGGTGCCGGCCGGTGCCGACGACCCGGCCCTCGTCGAGGACCACGATCCGGTCGGCGTCCCGGATGGTCGACACCCGCTGGGCGACGATCACCACGGTCGCGTCCGAGGTCTCGTCCGAGAGGGCCGCCCGCAGCCGGGCGTCCGTCTCGTAGTCGAGCGCGGAGAACGAGTCGTCGAAGAGGTAGATCTCCGGCCGCTGGACCAGCGTCCGCGCGATCGCCAGCCGCTGCCGCTGACCGCCCGACACGTTGGTGCCGCCCTGCGCGACCGGCGCGTCCAGACCGCGCTCCAGCTTCCGCACGAAGTCGGCGGCCTGCGCCACCTCCAGGGCGTGCCACAGCTCCTCGTCGGTCGCGTCCGGATTGCCGTACCGCAGGTTCGACGCCACCGTGCCGGAGAACAGGTACGGCTTCTGCGGCACGAGCCCGACCGTCCGCGCCATCAGCGCGGGGTCCAGCGTCCGCACGTCGACCCCGTCGACCAGGACCTCGCCGCCGGTCACGTCGAACAGCCGCGGCACCAGGCCGAGCAGCGTCGACTTGCCGGAGCCGGTCGAGCCGATGATCGCGGTGGTCTCGCCCGGGCGGGCCACCAGCTCCACGGCCCGGAGCACCGACTCCTCGGCGCCCGGGTAGCGGAAGTCCGCCGCCCTGACCTCCAGGTGCCCGCGCCGGTCCAGCGTCGTCACCGGCTCGGCCGGCGGCACCACGCTCGACGAGGTCCCGAGGACCTCCTCGACGCGCTCGGCGCAGACCTCGGCCCGCGGCACCATCATGAACATGAAGGTGGCCATCATGACCGCCATCACGATCTGCATCAGGTAGGCGAGGAAGGCGGTCAGCGCGCCGATCTGCATCCCGCCGCTGTCGATGCGGTGGGCGCCGAACCAGACCACGGCCACGCTGGACACGTTCACGACCGTCATCACCGTCGGGAACATCAGGGCCATCAGCCGGCCGGTCGACATCGACACGTCGGTCAGCTCGCCGTTGGCGCCGCGGAAGCGCTCCTCCTCGTACCCGTCCTTCACGAAGGCGCGGATCACCCGGTTGCCGGTGATCTGCTCGCGCAGCACCCGGTTCACCGTGTCGAGCCGCTCCTGCATGGTCCGGAAGAGCGGCCGCATCCGCTTCACGATCAGCGAGACCGAGACGCCGAGGACCGGGACCACCGCGAGCAGCACGCCGGAGAGCGGCACGTCCTGGCCGAGGGCCATCACGATGCCGCCGACGCACATGATGGGCGCGGAGACCATCAGGGTGAACGCCATCAGGACCAGCATCTGGACCTGCTGGACGTCGTTGGTCGTCCGGGTGATCAGCGAGGGCGCGCCGAACTGCCCGAGCTCGCGCGCCGAGAAGGACTGCACCCGGTCGTAGACGGCGCCGCGCACGTCACGGCCGAGCGCGGAGGCGGTCCGCGCGCCGTAGTACACGGCCCCGATGTTGCACAGCACCTGGATCACGGAGACGCCGATCATCAGCGCGCCGAACCGCAGGATGTAGCCGGTGTCGCCGTTGACGACGCCCTCGTCGATGATGTCGGCGTTCAGGGTCGGCAGGTAGAGGCTCGCGCAGGTCGCCAGGAACTGGAGCAGGACGAGCAGGGCGATGGGTTTTCGATAGGGCCGCAAGTGGGTTCGGAGAAGTCTTATGAGCACGGTTCCCACTATCGCCCGAGCGCGCGAACCGTTACGAGCGGTCGAGGGCGCTCGGGCGAGCCCTGGCCAAGACTTTACGAACCGTGCCCGCCTCCGGGCGCCGTCAGCCGCCGAACGCCCCCGGGTGGATCTGCTCCCGCGTCGCCACGTACTGCTGGCGCACCGCCTGCCCCGCCGCCAGCTCCTCGCCCGGCTCCAGCACCTGGGCGGCGGCGCCCTGCCAGGCCGGGGGAGCGGAGGGCGAGAGCCTGCCGCGGGCGACGCCGAGCGCCCAGGCGGCCTGCCGGGCCGCGCCGAGCGCCGCGTAGTCGGCCGGCTGGGGGACGACGACCTGCGCGCCGAACAGCGCGGGCGCCAGGGCCTGCACGGCGGGCAGCGAGGCCGCGGCGCCGAGCAGGAAGATCCGCCGGACCTCGACACCGCGGCCGCGCACCACGTCCAGGGCGTCGGCGAGCCCGCACAGCATGCCCTCGAAGGCGGCCCGCGCCAGGTGCTCGGGCTTCATCGCCTCGCGGCGCAGCCCGGTGAGGGTGCCGGCGGAGTGCGGCAGGTGCGGGACCCGCTCGCCCTCCAGGTAGGGGAGGAGCACCAGGCCGGAGGAGCCGGGTGTGGACTTCAGGGCCAGCGCGGACAGTTCGTCCAGCGACTCGGCGCCCAGCATCTCGGCGGTGCCGCGCAGCGTGCGGACGGCGTTGGTGACGGAGACGACGGGCAGGTGCATGCCGGTGGCGTCGGCGTACGAGGTGACGGCGGTGCCGGGCCGGTCGAGGGCCTCGTGGTGGACGGCCATGACGGAGCCGGAGGCGCCGAGGGAGACGACGGCGTCGCCGGCGCCGAGCCCGAGCCCGAAGGCGGCGGCCATGGTCTCGCCGGTGCCCGCCGAGATCAGCAGCCCCTCGGGGGTGGTGCCGGCGGGCTCGGCGGGCCCGAGGACCTCGGGCAGCGCGACCTGACGGCCGAGCGCCAGCTCGACGAGGTCGGGGCGGTAGGCGCCGGTGCGGGCGGACCAGTAGCCGGTGCCGGAGGCGGCGCCCCGGTCGGTGGTGCGGCGGGCGGGGCGGCCGAGGAGCTGCCAGACCAGCCAGTCGTGCGGCTGGAGGACGGCGGCGATCCGCGCGGCGTGCTCCGGCTCGGTACGGGCGAGCCAGCGGAGCTTCGCGATCGGGAGCCCGGCCTGGGGGACGCTGCCGACGGCCTCGGCCCAGGCCTCGCGCCCGCCGAAGGCCTCGACGAGGTCGGCGGCGGCGACCTGGGCCCGCTTGTCGTTGCCGACGAGCGCGGGGCGGACCAGGCCGCCCTGGGCGTCGAGCGGGACGACGCCGTGGGCCTGCGCGCAGACGCCGATGGCCTCCACGCCTTCGAGGAGCCCGCCGGTCGCGGCCTCCCCGAGCGAGAGCAGCCAGGTCTGCGGATCGACCTCGGTGGCCTTGGCGTCGACCGGGTGCGGGGCGTGCCCCTGCCGCAGTACGGCCCCGGTGTCCGTGTCACAGACCACGATGCGCGTGGCGTCCGAAGAGCTGTCGAGTCCTGCGACTATCCCCATGACACCCGATTCTGCATCACGCGGGCCGGTTCCGGCTCAGGTGTTGCTGGTGCCCCAGTCGTCGTCCTCGCTGACCTGCCCGTTGGCGTGGGCGCGTCCGCGCAGGGCGGACACCCGGTCGGTGACGGAGGCGGGCAGGTGGTCGCCCACCCGGTCGCCGACGACGTGCGCGGCCTTCCCGGCGTACTGGCGCCCGGTCTGGGCGGCGGACTCGGCGGCGTTGCGCACCGCGGGGTTCCGCGCGAGGTCCTTGGTGGCCTGCTTCATCCGTTCGTACCGCTCGCGTCCCGCGCGCGTACCGATCACGTAGCCGAGCGCGAGACCCGCGACGAACGTCAGCTTGTACCGCACGCTGCGATCCTTCCCTGAAGGGTCCTGGGGATGTCCGGGGATACCGATTGGCGGAGCACCCCCCTGCTTGCGCTAATGTATGTCTCGCAGCGAGCGCCCGCCGCCCGGGAGGACCCGGGCAGGACCGTTCGGTGCAACCGCAGCAATCCCCTGTAGCTCAATTGGCAGAGCAGCCGGCTGTTAACCGGCAGGTTACTGGTTCGAGTCCAGTCGGGGGAGCGCGATCCCCTGTAGCTCAATTGGCAGAGCATTCGGCTGTTAACCGGAGGGTTACTGGTTCGAGTCCAGTCGGGGGAGCAGAGCGAAAGAGGACCCTCAGGGGTCCTCTTTCGCGTTTCCGGGAACCATCCGTCGCCGCCCGTGGTCTTCATGGTCGAGCGGCGACGGTCGTGCGGATCTTCCGGAGCAGGAGATCGTATGAGCGGCTATGCTGCGGCAGGACGGCGCGCACACTTGTACGCGCGTCGGCTTCGGGGGCGGTAGCTCAGCCGGTTAGAGCAGCGGACTCATAATCCGTCGGCCGTGGGTTCGAGTCCCACCCGCCCCACCGAAGAAAAACGTTCTGGCCTGTGAGAACGCCCCGCGAGGGGCGTTTTTGCGTGAGGGGTCGGCCGCGCGTCGGTGCGGAGGAGCGGGCGCTCCTGGTCCGTCCCGCCGGGTGTGGGCCGTCTCGCCCCGGGGTTCCGGTGGGACGTGATGCGCGGCCATGGCGATGCTCCCACGAAGATCCTGCGGTTCCGGCGTGTGACACGCCGCACACCGGATCGAATCTTTTCCGCCGGGGACGGAGTCGGCGCGAGGCGCGAACCGCGTCGGACGACCTCGCGACGGGCTGCCGGAGGCGGCACCCTGACGCCCTTGGCAGGGGTCGCCGCCGCCCGAGCCGTGTGGCGGATGGCGGGAGGCGGGAGGCGGCGGCGACGGTGCGGACGGGGAGGCCCGTGGTCGGGGAGGGGCGCTACGCCGGCTTCCGCGGCGCCCGGCGGGCGCGGGGACGGGTGGGGGGATCGTGCCGGCCCATGAGCCCCACCACGAGACGGCCGATGCGCTGCCTCTCCGCGTGCAGCGAGGCGTTCTCCCGCTCCAGCGCCGCCAGCCGGACACGTGCGTCGCGGGGCAGTCCGGTGGCATTGCCGTCGAGTTCCGGATTCTGTTCCAGGATTTTCGACTCCAGGGCGCGAAGACGCTGGGACGGATCTATTCCCATTTCATCGGCTAAGCGCCGCCTCAATTCCCGGTAGACGTTCAGGGCGTCCGCCTGGCGGCCCGTGTGATAAAGCGCCGTCATGAGCTGGTAGTGCAGATTCTCCCGGAAAGGGTGCTCGGCGGCACCGGCCGCCAGCTCCGGTACGACGCGGTGGTGCCGGCCCAGCCGGAGCTCCATGCCGAAGCGGCGCTCCAGGGCGCTCGCCCGCTCCTCGTCGAGGCGGGCGGCGGCGGCCCGGACCAGCGGACTGGTCAGCCCCTCGGCGGCGGGACCGCGCCACAGGGCGAGTGCCGCGCACAGCAGCCGGACGGCCTCCGTGTCGTCCCTCGACGCCTCGGCGTGGCCGGCGCGGTCCAGCAGGATCCTGAAACGCGGCACGTCGACGCGGTCCTCGGGCACCGTCAGGCGGTAGCCGTGGCTCTCCGTGGCGATCGCGTCCGGCAGCCCCGCCTCGGTCAGGCGGCGACGCAGCCTGGACACGCAGATCCGCAGCTGCGCCTCGGCCGTCCGGGGTGCCCGGCCGCCCCAGACGCCGTCGATCAGACGGGCGTGGCCGACAGGTCTCCCGACGTCCAGGAGAAGCAGCGTGAGAAGCGTCCGCTGGCGCGTTCCCGTGATGGGAACATCCTTCCCCTCCGCCGTGATCTCCAGCGGGCCGAGGATTTTGAACGAGAATTCGCTGTCCGTTGTTTCCGGCTGCATTTAACTCCCCTTCGGCGGTGCGTCGAGCGACGTAAAAACTACTGTGCTACCGACCGGTAACCTTGTGTGACAAGGGACACGTGGGGAAGTCGGGGGGCACGGTAAACCTGAGTGCCGGGTCGGGCAACTCGACGTCGGGTGAGGTGTAAGCGGAGCCGGCGGAGGAGCTATTTTCGGCCACGGAATCCGGGGAATGGGGAAAGGGGGCTCAGTCCACGAGGCGCGCCAGCTCGACCCGCGAGGCCACGCCGAGCTTCCGGAAGATCTGCCGCAGGTGGTAGTTGACCGTGTGCGGCGAGCAGGAGACCCGACTGGCCACCTGCTTGTTGGTCAGTCCCTTCGCCACGAGGCGGGCGATGCGGTTTTCGGCCGCCGTCAGCACGGGAGATCCGGCCGGGCGCCGCGGGGCCTCCCGGTGCTGCGGAGCCTCCCGGGGCTCGGGGGTCTCCCCGCCCTCTCCGAGCAGGGCCGCCACGCGGGTGACCGCCGCCCGCGAGCCGATGGCGCGGTAGCGCTCGGTCGCGGCGCGCAGATGCCGCAGCGCCGTGCCGTCGTGGCGTCCGTGCCGCGCGAGCAGCAGGGCCCCCAGGTCCTCGTGCGCCGCCGCCGCGGCCCAGGGCGTCCGGTGTTCGGACGCCGCGAACTCCAGGGCGTCGGGGGCCTCGTACAGCAGCCCCACCGCGTGTTCCGCCGCGGCGGTCAGTCCGGGGTGCTCGCCGTTCCGCTCCGCGAGCCGTTCGACGCGCCGGGTGACCGCCGCGGCCAGGGAGTTCTCGCCCGCGGCCCGGCTCAGCCGCACCAGCCGCGCCGCGGCCCCCGGGTCGCGCAGGAAGAGCGAGGAGCTGGTCAGCAGCTCGGGGTAGCGGAGCACGAGCAGGTCCACGGAACCCCGTGCGTCCAGGCCGGCCGTGGCCACCAGGAAATCGGCCCAGCTGTGCCGGCCGGAGGGGAACGAGTCGGGCTGGTCGAGGAGTTCCATCCGGGCCTGCCACACCTGGTCGGCCGCCTCGCCCCGGTGGCCGCGTTCCAGCGACAGGAACGACAGGAGGGACAGGCCGTGGGCGGCGGGCAGGCCGGCGCGGATGCGCTGGGCCAGCGACACCCCGGAGCGGAGTGCGGCCTCCGCCGCCTCCGTGCGGCCCGCCCCGAGCAGCAGCCGGCCGCGTGCGACGGCCAGTTCGGCCAGGGCCCGCCGGTGCCCCGACCGCTCCGTCGCCTCGCCCGCCCGCGTCAGCTCGTCCTCCGCCTCGGAGTGCCGGCCGATCTGGGTCAGCTTCACGGCGAGGGTGAGCGAGGGGTACGGGCGCCACGAGGCCGGAAGGACCTCGTGCCCCCGGCGCAGCGCCTCGTGGCCCCAGCGCAGGGACTCGTCGAGCCGTCCCGCCGCCCACTCCAGGTTGGAGAGGACCACGGCCGCGACCACCGCCGCGCCGCCGCCCGGCCTCCCCGCCATGACCACGGCCAGGGCGCGGTCCCGCCGCTCCTCCTCGGGGTGGCCGAACATCGAGAGGACCGCGGCCGCCTCGGACCGGGGCATCCCGGTGGACGAGAAGGCCTCGACCGCCGCCCGGCGGGCCGTCTCCCCGGTGCACGGGTCCAGCGGGTGGCCGGGTCCGTCCTGGGGCAGGAACAGGGAGGAGACCAGGGAGTCCCGGGCGCCGTGGGTCTCCGGCGACGGCTGCCGCCCCTGCCGGGGAACCGGGGTGCCACGCAGCAGTGTTCGGCGTACCGGCGCCGGGATGGTGGCGCTGAGGGCCAGCCGGACGTCGGGGGACCGGAAGGTCAGCCGGTCGCCGGCGAACCGGATGAGCCCGGCGGCGACCGTCTCCTCCAGGGCGGGCAGCATCGACAGGGTCGGCACCGACTGCACCAGGGCGATCTCCTGGAGGGTGAACAGGTCCCCGACGAGGGAGGCGGCCTGGGCGAACTGCCGGGCCGGCTCGGAGAGTCGTCCCAGGGCCGGGACCGTCGCCCGGGCGTGTTCCAGAGGCGCTGCGTGGTCCGGTATGCAGTAGTCCATCGGTGTCGCTCGTCCCCGTCGTCCGTCCCCACTTCTGCGGTCGCCCACGAGTCTGCGGGCCCGCCGCGAAGGGTCACAAGATCGAACGGCCGTTCCCCGCGCCACGGATGCCGTGGTGATACACCCGTGATACGCCGGGGATGCGGAGGCCTCCGATCCGGCCGCCGCGGCGCCCGGTCACGCCTCCGTCGTCCCCCGCGCGGTGATGCGGCGGAAGAACCACAGCATGCCCATCACCACCAGGAGCATCGCCAGGCACACGGAGGTGGCCGCCACCATCGCCTCGGGGTAACCCGTGTCCGGCGCGCGGTCGCCCGCGACGGCGAAGAAGACCGCGCCGACGGCGGCGATCCCCGCCGAACTCGCGAACTGCTGCGCCGTCGTCAGGGCGCCCGACGCCATGCCCGCCTTCTCCGGCGGCACGCGCAACAGGGCCACGCCGATCAGCGAGGGCAGGACGACGCCGTTGCCGAGACCGACCAGGCACAGGCACACGCAGATCCAGGCGATCCCGGTCTCCGCGCCCGCCGACCGGACGCGCAGCAGCAGCGCCAGCAGGCCGACCGCGGTCACCGCCGCACCCCCGATGAGGGCGTTCATGCCGTGACGGGCCATCAGGCGCTTGCCCGCCATGGCCGACACCATGTACGTCAGGCCCAGCGGGGTGAAGGTCAGGCCGGCCGCCACCGGGCTGAGCGACAGACCGCCCTGCAGCAGCAGCGTCAGCGTGAAGATGAAGCTGCCGAAGTAGATGTAGAAGGCCGCGCTCGCGACGATCCCGGCACGGAAGGACGAGCCGCGGAACAGCGTCAGGTCGAGCACGGGGGAGCCCCCGCGCGCCCCCAGCGCCCGCTCCCACCACAGGGTCAGCGCGCCCAGCACCACGCCGCCGCCCAGGGACAGCCAGGTCCACACCGGCCAGCCGGAGGAGTGGCCGAGGGCGAGCGGCACCAGGAACAGCGCGAGGGCGGCGCTGATCCCGGCCGCTCCCACCGGGTCGATCCTCGTGCCGGTGCCCGGGCCGCTCCCGGGCAGCACCCGCGGGGCCACCAGGGCGACCACGGCGCAGACGGGCACGTTCACGAGGAAGATCACCCGCCAGCCGAGTCCGGCGATGTCGGCGTCCAGGAGGAGTCCGCCGAGCAGCTGCCCGGCGATCGAGCCGATGCCCGCCGTCACGCCGTAGGCGGCGAACGCCCGGGGCCGCTCCGCGGGGGCGAAGGCGGCCGTGATCGTCGCCAGCACCTGGGGTGCGAGCAGGGCCGCGGTGAAGCCCTGGAAGAGGCGGGCCGCGACGAGCTGCCCAGGGGTCGCGGCGACGCCGCACAGCAGCGAGGCGAGTCCGAACCCGGCCATGCCGATCGTGAACAGCCGGCGGTGCCCGTACAGGTCGCCGAGCCGGCCCCCCGTGATCATGCCGCTGGCCAGGGCGAAGGCATAGCCACCCACGACGAGTTCGAGCGCCGTGGCACCGGCCCCGAGGCCTTCCTCCAGGGACGGAGCCGCCACGTTCACGACGAAGAAGTCGAACTGGGCGATGAACGTCCCCGCCAGCAGGACGGCCAGCACGGCCGCGGGGGACGGGGCGCGCCGGGACCCGTCGCCGGCCTCGCGGGACCGCGCGGTGGTGGGGGAAGCCCCGTTGGTCATCTCTTTCCTCGCTGGGTGCGCCGGACGGTGCCGTCCGCTGCCCGCGGACGCGTCCTCGTCGATACGCCGGCGGTCGTCCCGACCGGGCGGGGACCGCTTCGTGAACGGCGTGCCCACGACGCTAGACGCCGCACGGCCGCGGCGTAACTACTCGAACGAGTAGGGAAGTCGGAGGGGCACCTACTCGTTCGCGCGGTGTGCGCGCGGGATTCGCCGGGCTAGCTTTTCGGCATCGGCAGAAGGGAATCCACCAGTGACCACGCAGAGAACCCTCGCGAGCGAAGAGCCGCGCGAGATCGTGGCGACGGTTCTGGAAAGGGGACCTGCCGGATCGGGTGATTCCCGCCGTGGGGCGGACGGACCGGGAGCGGTCTCCCCGCGCGATTCCGGGGCCGTCGGCCGAATTCGGACCGGATCGGCCGCCGGGAACGCGCCGGGGTATTCGGTGTGGACGTGAACGGCATACGCGGGGGCGGAAAGGCCCCGGTCGCCCGGGCGGAGGTCCGCCGCGACCCGCGCCGGACCCCCGCAGCGGAGCGGGCGGGCTCAGCGGAAGAGCGGCGCGAGCCGCGCCACGCCCTTGGCGATCACCACCGGGTCGTGGGCGGCGAAGGACAGGCGCAGCGTCGCCCGGTCGCCGTCCGCCGCGAAGAACGGCGCGCCCGGCACGTACGCCACGTCCTGCTCGACGGCCCTCGGCAGCAGCTCCATCGCGTCGTACCCGTCCGGCAGCCGCGCCCACACGAACATCCCGCCGTCGGGACGGCTGAGGCGGCTTCCGTCCGGCAGCACGTCCGTCAGGGCGTCGAGGAGCGCCGCGCAGCGCTCCGCGTACGCCTCCCGGCAGCGGGCCAGATGCGCGTCCAGGTCGCGGTCGGCGAGATAGCGGGCGGCCGCCGCCTGGTCGACGGCGGAGGTGTGCAGG
This sequence comes from Streptomyces sp. NPDC056503, assembly GCF_042794995.1. Taxonomy (NCBI): domain Bacteria; kingdom Bacillati; phylum Actinomycetota; class Actinomycetes; order Kitasatosporales; family Streptomycetaceae; genus Streptomyces; species Streptomyces sp. NPDC056503. The sequence continues at coordinate 11,743 of NZ_JBHTST010000060.1, read as the reverse complement.
TCCAGCGACTGCTTGGCCACGGCACAGGCGCGGCGCACCTCGGCCGGCGCGTGCAGCCAGCCGAGCCGCATGCCGGGCGCGAGGATCTTGGAGAAGCTGCCGAGCAGCACGGTGCGGTCGGCCGCCTCCGGCGACTGGGCGATCCACGGGACGCGTTCGCCGCGGAAGCGCAGCTCCCCGTACGGGTCGTCCTCCACGATCCAGAAGCCGTGCCGGGCCGCGAGCCGGGCCAGCGCGGTGCGGCGCTCGGCCGGCATCGTGTGGCCCGTCGGGTTCTGGAAGGTCGGCACCAGGTAGACCGCCTTCGGCCGGTGCTCCGCCAGGAGGCGCGGCAGGGCGGCCACGTCGATGCCCTCGGAGTCCGTCGGCACCGGCACGGCCCGCACTCCGGCCCGTACGAAGCACTGCAGCGCCGCCAGATAGGTGGGGTCCTCGACCAGGACGGTGTCACCGGGCTCCAGCAGCACGCCCGCCAGGAGGGACAGCGCCTGCTGGGAGCCGGTGGTGATCAGCAGGCCGTCCGGGCGGGCCGCCAGTCCGCCGCGCGTCAGACGGGCGGCGACGGCCTCGCGCAGCGCGGGATCGCCCTCGGTGAGCGAGTACTGCAACGCCCGGTGCGGGGCGCTCGTGAGGACGTGGTCGTAGGCGGCGCGGATTCCTTCCGTGTCGATGAGGTCCGAGGCCGGCAGCCCGCCGGCGAAGGAGATGACCTCGGGACGGGCCGTCAGGGCCAGGGCCTCACGGATGACCGAGCTCTCCGCCGCGGCGCCGCGGAAGGCCAGGGCGGGGGGCGGGACGGTGTCGTTCATGGGAATTCTGCTCCGGGGTCGGCAAAGGGAATGCGCATTTCCCTGGGGAAGTGCGACGGGGATAGAAGCTAGACGTGGAAATCGAAAGAGTCAACGGAGCCTTTTCAGTCTTTCCGGTCGAGGAGATCGGTCATTCGATGGAGAATTCTGTGCATGCCGGTGAATTGACCCCCGACAGCGCCCGAACCGCCCGCGAAGGGCTGATCGAGGTCTGGCGGGACGTGCTCGGAGTCGACGAGGTCGACGAGCGCGATAATTTCTTCGAGCTGGGCGGGGATTCGCTGCTCGCGACCCGGGTGTGCGGCCGTCTGAAAGAGCTCACCGGAATTTCGGTGGCGGCGCGTGACGTCTTCCTGAACCCCACGTTCGGAGAACTCGCGGACGTGTTGGGATCGGGACGTCCCGCGGCCGTGGACGAGGGGCCGGCGCCCGCGCCCGACCGCACCGACGGCACCGACGGAGACGTGCCCTCGGTCAACGAGGAACAGATGTGGTTCCTGCACCGGCTGAACCCCGAGGACCCCGTCTACAACGGCTACCGGACCGTACGGGTGACCGGCCCGCTCGATCTCGACGCGCTGGAGGCGGCGCTCACCGAGGTCCGTGCCCGCCACGAGATCCTGCGCACCACCTACGTCGACCGCGCGGGCCGCCCGACGCCCGTCGTCCACACCGGCGGCACCGTCCGCATCGACCGCGCCGACCTCTCCGGGCTGCCCCGGAAGGAGCGGGACCGCGAACTCGACCGGCGGGTGCGCGACGACGTCGCCCGCCCGTTCGCCCTCTCCGAACTGCCGCTGGAACGGTGGAGCGCCTACCGGCTCGCGCCGGAGGAGCACCTGCTCGTCGTCGTGGCCCACCACATCGTCCACGACAGCCTCTCGTTCTCCGTCGTCGTCCGCGAGGCCGAGGAGCTCTACAACGCCCGCCTGGAGGACCGGCCCGCGCGCCTGGCCCCGCCCCGGCTCCAGTACCGCGCCTACGCCCGCGCCCAGCGGCGGAACGCCGCCACGCCCGAGGCGCAGGCCCGGCTCGACCACTGGAAGCAGCGGCTGGCGGGCACGCCCGGCGTGCTGAACCTGCCCACCGACCGGCCCCGCCCCGCCCGCTACGGCACCCGGGGCGGCCGGGTCGTGCGCGAACCGTCCCCCGGGCTCCTCGCCCGCTGCGCCGAGGCGGGCCGGGAGGAGTCGGCGAGCACCTTCATGGTGCTGTACACCGCGCTCGCCGCGACCCTGCACCGCTACAGCGGCGACACCGACCTCTGCGTCGGCACCCCCATGGCGAACCGCCCCGACCGCGACACCGAGGGTCTCGTCGGCATGGTGATGAACACCGTGGCCCTGCGGGCGACGTTCACCCCCGACACCTCCTTCCGCACGCTGCTGCGCCAGGCACGGGACACCGTCCTGGACGCCGCCGCGCACCAGGAGTGTCCGCTGCCGTCCGTGGTGGACGCGCTCGGCCTGCCCCGGACCCCCGACCGCACGCCGCTCTTCCAGAGCATGATCACCGTCCACGACCACGCCGAGCAGAGCGCCCGGTTCGGCACGGCGCGGGCCGTCGTCGCGGAGCCGTACAACGGCACCGCGAAGACCGACCTGAGCCTCATCCTCGTCCCCCCGGCCAAGGACGCGACGGAGTCGGACACGCCGTCGCTGATCTGGGAGTACAACGCCGACCTGTTCGACGCCGCCACCGTCGAGGAGATCGCCGGAGCCTTCGAGGAGCTGCTCGGCCACGCGCTCGACGCCCCCGACACACCGGTCGGCGCGCTCCGCCTCGCCGACGACGGACACGTCGCCGAGCTGCTGCGCGCCCTGGACGGCGGCCCCGCGCGCGACACGACCCCGGTGCACCACCAGGTGCTGGCACAGGCCCGCCGCACCCCCGCCCGGACGGCCCTCGTCGAGGGGGACCGCCGGCTGACCTACGGCGAACTCGCGGACCGCGCGGCACGCCTCGCGGACGCGCTGCGCGCCGAGGGCGCGGGCCGCGGCACGGTCGTCGCGGTCTGCCTGCCCACCGGTGCCGACCTCGTCCTGGCGGAACTGGCGGTGCTGCTGACCGGGGCCGCGTTCCTGCCGGTCGACCCGGAGCACCCGGCGGCCAGGGCGCGCACGATGACCGGCGACGCCGCCGCCCTCGCGGTCGTCACCACCGAGGAGCTGCGCGACCGCTTCGAGGGGCTGCCCCTGGTGTCGCCCGACCGGGCCGCCCCCGTCGGCGACCCGGCCGCCCCCGCCGCGGACGTCGCCGGTGCGGACGACGACGCCGCGGACGACCTCGCGTACATCATGTTCACCTCGGGCTCCACCGGCCGGCCCAAGGGCGTGCGCGTACCGCACCGCGCGCTCGCCAACCTCGTGTCCTGGTACGCGGACGCGCACGGCCTCACCGCCGACGACCGCGCGAGCTGCGTCTTCTCGCCCGGCTTCGACGCCACCCAGGTGGAGATCTGGCCGACCCTCGTCGCCGGCGCCACCCTCCACTTCCCGGACCGGGCCACGCTGCTCGTGCCCGAGGACTACCGGCGGTGGATCGCCGCCCACTCCCTCACCGTCACCACCCTGCCCGTCGCCCTCGCCACGCCCCTGCTCGGCCTGGACTGGGCACCCGACACGACGCTGCGCCTGATGGTCACCGGCGGCGAGCGGCTCACCGCGCGCCCCCGGCCCGACATCCCGTTCCGCCTCCGCAACGTCTACGGCCCGACCGAGACCACCGTCCTCGCCACCATCGGCACCGTGGCGCCCCAGGGCGCGGCCCACGGCGGACCGGCCATCGGCCGCCCCGCCGCCGGCGTGCGCGTCCACGTCGTCGACGCGGCGACGCGCCCGGTGCCCGCGGGCGCCGTGGGCGAGCTGTACATCGGTGGCACGGGCGTCGCCGACGGCTACCTCGACCTCCCCGAGGCGACCGCGGAGCGGTTCCTGCCCGACGCGTTCACCGACCGGCCCGGCGCCCGCCTCTACCGCACGGGCGACCTCGTGCGGATGCGGCGCGACGGGGAGATCGAGTTCATCGGCCGCGCCGACGAGCAGGTCAAGCTGCGCGGACACCGGATCGAGCCCGGAGAGATCGAGTCCGTCCTGCGCGGCCAGGAGCGGGTCCGCGACGCCCACGTGCTGGTCCGCGAGGCCGCGTCCGGCGCGCAGCTCGTCGCCTACGTCGTCCTCGACGACGCGGACGCGGAACCGGTGTCGCCCCGGCAGCTGCGCGCGCACGTCGCCGGAGTCCTGCCCGCCTACATGGTGCCGGCCGCGATCGTCCCGCTGCCCGAACTGCCCCTCACCCTCAACGGCAAGATCGACGTGCGCCGGCTGCCCGCGCCGGAGACGGCCGGGGAGCGGACCACCGCCAAGGCGCCGGCCCGGGCGGCCGCGGCGCCACCCGCCGGCGGCCTTGCCGACGAGCGGGCCCTGGCCCGGGACATCGCCGCGCTCTGGTGCGACGTCCTCGGGCTGGCGGAGGTCGACCCGCACGACACCTTCTTCGACCTCGGCGGCCACTCGCTGCTGCTGGCGCAGGTGCACCACCGGCTCGCCGCCGAACTCGGCATCGACGTGCCGCTGATGACCCTCTTCGAGCACACCACCGTCGCCGCGCTCGCCGCGCACCTGAGCGGATCGGCACCCGCGTACCGTCCCGCGGAGCCCGCTCCGGCGCGCGACCGCGCCGCGGACGAACCGCTCGCCGTCGTCGGGATGGCGGGCCGCTTCCCCGGCGCGCCCGACATCGCCACGTTCTGGCGGAACCTGCGGGAAGGCGTCGAGTCCATCACCCCGCTCGAACCGGTCGAGGAGGGCGAGGAGGGACTCACCGCCTTCGGCCTGCTGGAGGGCGCCGCCGAGTTCGACGCCGCCTTCTTCGGATACGCCCCGCGCGAGGCCCTCCTCATCGACCCGCAGCAGCGCGTCTTCCTCGAAGTGGCGCACACCGCCCTGGAGGACGCCGGGCACGTGCCGGACCCCGACGGGCCCAGCGTCGGCATCTTCGCCGGCGGCAGCATGACCACGTACTACTCCGTGCTGCAGTCGCAGCGCGCCCGGCTCCCCTTCGCCGACGACTGGGAGTTCCGGCTGGCCGCGGGCGCCGACCACCTCACCACCCGCGCCGCCCACAAGCTCGGCCTGTCGGGACCGGCCGTCACCGTGGCCACCGCCTGCTCGACCTCGCTGACCGCCATCCACCTGGCCGCCCAGTCCCTGAAGAACGGCGACTGCGACATCGCCCTGGCCGGCGGCGCGGGGATCCGGCTGCCGCTGCTGCCCGTGCGCTACAGCGAGGGCGGCCCGTTCGCCCGCGAGGGCCACGTGCGGGCCTTCGACGCCGACGCGTCCGGCATCGTGGGCGGCAGCGCCGCCGCCGTCGTCGTGCTCAAGAGGCTGTCCGACGCCCTCGCCGCGGGCGACCACGTCCACGCCGTGCTGCGCGGCTCCGCCGTGAACAACGACGCGGGCGTGAAGATCGGGTTCACCGCGCCGAGCATCGAGGGCCAGACCAGGGTCATCCGCGCCGCGCACGCCGCGGCGGGCGTCGCCCCGTCCTCGATCGGCTACGTGGAGACCCACGGGACCGGCACGCCGCTCGGCGACCCCATCGAAGTCGCGGCGCTCAACCGGGCCTTCGGCGGGGACCCGTCATCGGAGACCTGCTACATCGGCTCGGTCAAGACGAACATCGGCCACACCGACTCGGCCGCCGGTGTCGTCGGCTTCATCAAGACCGTCCTCACCCTCGAACACGGGGAGATCGCCCCCAGCCTGAACTACGCGCGGCCCAACCCGCAGATCGACTTCGCGGGCGGTCCCTTCGAGGTCAACACCGAGCTCCGGCCCTGGCACCGCACCGACGGGCCCCGCCGGGCCGCCGTCACCGCGCTGGGCATCGGCGGCACCAACGTCCACGTCGTCCTGGAGCAGCCGCCCGTCCGCGGCGCCGCCCCGGCCGCCCCGACGCCGCAGCTGCTGCCGCTGTCCGCCAAGACCGCCCGGGACCTGGACGAGCTCACCGAGGCCACCGCCCGCCGCCTGGACGAGGCCCGCGACGGCCTCCGGCTCGACGACGCGGCGCTCACCCTGCAGCGGGGACGCAAGGAGCACGCGTACCGGCGCTTCCTCGTCGCCGACTCCACGGCCGACGCGGCCCGCACGCTGGCGGACCCCGCCGCCCGCCGCGTCGTGACGGCCGCCGGGTCGCCCGCCGAGCGTCCGGTCGCCTTCATGTTCCCCGGCCAGGGCGGACAGCACCCGGGCATGACCCGCGACCTCTACGCCCGGCAGCCCGAGTTCCGGCGCCACCTGGACGAGGCCTGCGACGCCGCCCTCGACTGCCTCGGGCTCGACCTGCGCGGACTGCTGTTCCCCCGTGAGGACGACCCCTCGGAGCTGGCCGAGGCACAGCGCCGGCTCCACGCCATCACGGTCGCCCAACCCGCCGTCTTCGCCGTCGAGTACGCGCTGGCGCGCCTGTGGCGGCACTGGGGGATCGAGCCGTCCGCCGTGGTCGGCCACAGCCTCGGCGCCTACGCGGCCGCGTGCGTCGCCGGCGTCTTCACCCTCGCGGACGGGATGCGCCTGGTCGGCCGGCGCGGACAGCTGCTGCAGACCGTGGAGGCGGGGGCGATGCTGGCCGTCAAGCGCCCCGAGGAGGAGGTGCTGCCGCTGCTCCCCGACACCGTGACGGTCGGCGCCGTCAACGGCCCCGGCCAGGTCACCGTGTCCGGTCCGGAAGCCGACATCGACGTGCTCGCCGCCCAACTGGCCGACAAGGACATCGACTTCCGCAAGCTGCGGATCTCCGGCGCCGGCCACTCGCCGCTGGTCGAACCGATCCTGGAGGATTTCCACGCCGCCGTCGCCGCCATCGACCTGCGCGACCCCGACATCCCGTTCGTCTCCGACACCACCGGCACCTGGGCGCGGCCGGGAGAGCTGACCGACCCCGCGTACTGGACCGCCCACATGCGTCAGGCCGTCCGCTACGGGGACGCCCTGACCACGCTGCTCGCCGAGCCCGACCGGATCCTGGTCGAGGTGGGGCCGGGCATGACCCTCACCACGCTCACCCGCCAGCACCCGGACCTCACCGCCCGGCACCTCGTCACCCAGTCCCAGCCGCACCCCACCGACCCCACCTCGGACCACGCCGTCGCCCTCGACGCGCTCGGCCGGCTGTGGCTGTCGGGCGCCCGTGTCGACTGGTCCGCCGTCCAGCCCGAGCGCCCCGGGCGGCGGCGGGCCAAGCTCCCCGGCCACCCGCTGCACCGGACCCACTACCTCGTCGAGGCCCCCGGCGGGACCGTCGGCGGAGCGGGACTGCCGATGCCGCCCGAGTGGATGGGGCGCGAGGCCGCCGCCGAGCCGGCCGCCCCCGCGGCCACGCCGGCCGCCGGTTCCGCCTCGACGGCCGAGCAGGCCATCGCCGGCGTCTTCCGGGACCTCCTCGGACTCGACGACATCGCCCCGGCGGACAGTCTCTTCGACCTCGGCGGCGACTCCGTCGTGGCCGCGCGGCTCGCCGCCTGGATCCGGGACACCTACCCCGTCCACCTGGAGACCAGGGAGATCTTCGCCCATCCCACGGTGGCCGCCCTGGCCGCCCTGGTCGACGACCGCACCCGTCCGACGGAGGACACCCGATGACGACCGCCACCTCGCCCTGGCTGGTGTGCCGCCGGCGGCGGCCCGACGCGGCCCTGCGCCTGTACTGCTTCCCGCACAGCGGCGGCTCGCCCGGCGAGTACGTGCGCTGGGCCGACACCCTGGAGGACGTGGAGGTCTGGGGCGTCCAGGCGCCCGGCCGCGGCTCGCGCGTCGCCGAGCAGCCCGTCACCTCCGTCCGCGAGTTCGTGGACGGGCTCCTCGCCGCCACGGAGTTCCGGGGCCCGTTCGCGTTCTTCGGCCACAGCCTCGGCGGGCTCACCGCCTTCGAGACGGCCCGCGCCCTGCGCGAGGCGGGACGGCCGATGCCGGAGCGGCTCGTCCTGTCGGCCTACCCGGCGCCCCACCTCGACCACCCGCGCACCCCCCTCCACACGCTCGGCGACGCCGAGCTCCTCGACGCGATCGACCGCCGCTACGGCGGACTGCCCGCGGCGCTGCGCGAGGACCCCGGTCTCGTGGAGCTCGTACTGCCCGCCTACCGGGCCGACTTCACGATCTTCGAGACCTACCGGCACGCGTCCCTCCCCCCGCTCGACACACCGATCACGGTGCTCGGCGGGGACGACGACCTCGCCACGCCCCTGCTGCCCGAGTGGCGGCGGCACACCACCGAGGCGTTCGAGCTGCGGCTCCTGCCCGGCGGCCACTTCTACCTCCGTGAACGACCGGAGGAGTTCATGAACGTACTTCGGAGCGTGATATGTCCCTGAACGTCCTGCGCGACATGATCCACGGCACACTGCCCTGGGACCGGCTCCACGCCGCACCCGAGGTGTCCCCGGCGGACCGGCGGGCCGCGGACGAGGCGATCGCCGCGCTGCGCGCGATCCTCGACGCGCACGTGGACGCGGCCGCCGTCGACGCCGGCCGCCCGCTCGACGACGCCCTGGTCGGCGCCCTCGCCGACGCCGGGTTCCTGGCCATGCTGCTGCCCCGCGAGGACGGCGGCCTGGGCCTGTCCGAGTACGGGGCGTTCCGGGTCTACGAGACGGCCGCCGCGCACAGCCCCGCGGTGAGCATGATGCTGGCCGGCCACAACTCGATGGGACCGAGCACGTACCTCCCCACGCTGCCGCCGGGGGAGCTGCGGGACCTGCTGACCCGGCACCTCGCCGAGGGCTCCCTCGCCGCGATCGCCAGCACGGAACCGGAGGGCGCCGCCAACACCGACCGCACCTCCGTCGCCCGGCGGAGCCCGGACGGCAGCGGGTACCTGCTCACCGGCGACAAGGTGTTCATCAGCAACGGATCCCGGGCCCGCCTGCTCGCCGTGACCGCCGCCATCGAGGACACCGGGCAGGTCGGCGTCTTCTACGTCGAGTCCGCGGCACAGGGCTTCGAGGTGGTCTCCGAGCACGAGTTCATGGGCCTGCACGGAGCCCCCACCGCGCACATCCGGCTGACCGACGTCTTCGTGCCGGAGGGCCACATGGTCTCCGCGAACGAGGAGTGGCGCACCGCCTCCCCCTTCGCCGAAATCCACACCCTCGCCCGCGTCTACCTGATCAGCGCCCCCTCCACGGCCCTCGCCCGGCGCAGCCTCGGCTGGGCGCGCGAGTGGGTGGCCACCCGCCGCGTCGACGGCAAGGAGCTCGCCTCCTACGAGGCCGTCCAGCGCATGATCGCCGCGTCCGCCGCGGACGTGTACGCCATGGACAGCGCGGTGCGCTGGGCCCTCGCCTGGCAGGGCACCGAGGCCCCGCTGTGGGAGCGCGACGCCCTGAAGAACCTCACGTCGACGGCGGCGTGGCGGGTCACCGACCGCACGGTCTCCCTGCTCGGAGCCCAGGGCTACGAGACCGCCCGCAGCAAGGCCGCGCGCGGCGTGCCCGTCCTGCCGGCCGAACGGGCCCAGCGCGACGTCCGCGGCATGCGCGTCGGCGGCGGCGTCGACTTCAACCTCGACCGCGTCCTGGCGGCCCGGCTGCTCGCCACGTACTACCGGGGCGAGCGGCCCGAGCGGACCGCCCCCGCCCCCCTCGACGCGCCGACGCTGTCGGCGGCCAACCGGGAGCACCTCGCCGGCGTCGAGCGGGGCGTACGCCGCCTCGCCGAGGCCTGCGCCGCCCTCACCGGCACCCTGCCGCCGGCTGAGCTCCTCGCGCGCCAGGAGACGTTGATCACCGTCAACCGCATCGTCACGGAGCTCTTCGGCCAGGCGGTCGTCCTGGCCCGCACCGCGGGTCTCGACCCGGCCGACGAGGCCGCGGCGCTCGCCCAGGACCTCACCGAGGTCCACTGCGACGCCTCCGCCGGGCGCCTCACGGTCCTGTGGGACCGGCTGGGGCGCGAGCTGCCCGCCGCGTACACCCGCCTGGCCCAGGCGTGGATGGACGGCGAGAGCGCCGGCCTGCTCCCCATCTGATCCGTCACCCGAAGCGCGCCCCGCCGCGGTGCGCCCCGACGAAGGACACCACTGACACCATGACGACCCCCACCGAGACGGCGACCACCGCCGGAGCGCTCGACGCCCTGGTCGGCGGCACCCTGCCCGACACCTACCGCGCGGCGCACATCCGCGCCCAGGACACCGAGATGTTCGCCGGAGTGCAGGACAAGGACGTCCGCAAGTCCCTGCACGTCGGCCAGGTTCCCCTGCCCGAGATCGCACCCGACGAGGTGCTGATCGCGGTGATGGCCAGCGCCATCAACTACAACACCGTCTGGTCCGCCATGTTCGAGCCGATGCCCACGTTCGGCTTCCTCAAGCACCTGGCGTCGCAGGGCGGTTGGCACGCCCGCCACGACCAGCCCCACCACGTCCTCGGCTCCGACGCGTCCGGCGTCGTGGTGCGCACCGGCTCCGCCGTGCAGCACTGGAAGCCCGGTGACCACGTGGTGGTGGCCACGGCCCACATCAACGACCAGGAGCCCGCGAGCCACGCCGACGGCATGATGGGCGAGGACCAGCGCGCCTGGGGCTTCGAGACCAACTTCGGCGGCCTGGCCGACTACGCGGTCGCCCGCGCGAGCCAGCTGCTGCCCAAGCCCGCCCATCTGACGTGGGAGGAGGCCGCCTGCAACCCGCTGTGCGCGGGCACCGCCTACCGCATGCTCGTCAGCGACCGCGGCGCCCGCATGAAGCAGGGCGACATCGCCCTGATCTGGGGCGCCAGCGGCGGCCTCGGCAGCTACGCCGTGCAGTTCGTGCGCAACGGCGGCGGCATCGCCGTCGGCGTGGTGAGCTCGGCCGAGAAGGCCGAGACCGTGCGGGCGCTCGGCTGCGACGTGGTCATCGACCGCACCGAGATCGAGCAGGGCGACCCCGGCAGCCTGCAGCGGCCCGAAGGGTGGAAGCGCCTCGGCAAGGCCATCCGCACCGCCGTCGGCGAGGACCCGCACATCGTCTTCGAGCACGTCGGCAAGGCCACCTTCCCGGCGTCCGTCTTCCTCGCGCGGCGCGGCGGGACCGTCGTCACCTGCGGTTCCAGCACCGGCTACCAGCACCAGTTCGACAACCGCTACCTGTGGATGAAGCTGAAGCGGATCATCGGCAGCCACGGCGCCAACCTCCAGGAGCAGTGGGAGACCAACCGCCTCATCCAGCAGGGGCGTGTCGTGCCGGCCCTCTCCGCCGTGTACGGCCTGGACGAGGTGGCCGAGGCGGCCCGCAGCGTCCAGACCAACCGGCACATCGGGAAGGTCGGCGTGCTCTGCCTGGCCCCCGAGCCCGGCCTCGGCGTCACCGACCCCGCCGCGCGCGAGCGGATCGGCCCGGACCGCATCGAGCTCTTCCGGAACGCCGGAGGCGGCCGATGACGCAGGCGATCCGCGAGGCGATCCTCGCGTCCGGGGAGAACGGCCCCCTGACGCCGCGGGAGGCCGCGAACCTCCCGCTCCCCGAGTCGTACCGGGCCGCGGTGCTGCGCCGCGAGGACACGGAGATGTTCGCGGGCATGGACAGCGCGGCGAAGGACCCGCGCAAGTCCGTCCGCATCGAGCAGGTGCCGGTGCCCGAGCTCGGCCCGGGCGAGGCGCTCGTCGCCGTCATGGCGAGCTCGGTGAACTACAACACCGTGTGGTCGTCGATCTTCGAGCCGATGCCCACCTTCGGCTTCCTGGAGCGCTACGGCCGCCTCTCCGAGCTGACCAGGCGCCATGACCTGCCGTACCACGTCATCGGCTCCGACCTCGCGGGCGTCGTGCTGCGCACCGGCCCCGGCGTCAACCTCTGGAACCCGGGCGACGAGGTCGTCGCGCACTGCCTGTCGGTCGAGCTGGAGTCCTCCGACGGCCACAACGACACGATGCTCGACCCCGAGCAGC
>NZ_JBHTST010000059.1:6653-44306 GCF_042794995.1 Streptomyces sp. NPDC056503 | reverse complement strand
GTCCCGCCCCGCCCCCTCCTTCTCCTCCGTCTCCTCCGTACGCATCCGATCAAGGAGTACGCATCACCATGGCCCGATTCGACGTCAACGCCGCCCGCGCCCAGCGCCAGGAGGGCCGCAGCCGCTCCTGGACCTTCGAGCTGGACGGCGACACCTTCACCCTCCCGACGGAGCTCTCCCGCGCGACCGCGAAGGGCCTGCGCAAGCTGGACGACAACGACGTGGACGGTCTGCTCGCGCTCCTCATGGGCGCGGAGCAGTTCGCCCGCTTCGAGGAGCACGAGGTCACCATGCAGGACATCGCCGCGATCCTGGAGGCCTACGGCCAGGAGACCGGGCTCGGCCTGGGGGAAGACTGAGCCTCGTCGAGTTCGTCGACGAACACGCCGAGGCCCTTGAGGCGGACCTGATCCGCTACTACGGGACGGACATCCTCGACTGGCACCGGGGCGAGCTGTCCAGCAGGCGGCTGCTGGTGCTGGTCAAGCACCTGCCGCGGGACAGCGCGCTCCAGCGCCACCTCCACGGCGAGGCGGCCGAGTGGTCGGTCACCGACCACCTGCTGGCGGCGACGGTGGACCACCTGGCCGTCGCCAACTGGATGTTCACCTGCGTCAACAGCGGGGAGGACAGCGACCCGCCCGAGTTCCCGAAGCCGGTCCCCCGCCCGGGGGCCAAGGACGACGAGGACGAAGGCGCGGACGAGGGCGCGGGCGCGGACGGGCCGGCGGAGGCGGAGACCACCGCCCGGACCGGAGAGGCGCAGGCGCCCCCGGCCCTCTCCCCGGGCCAGCTGGCCCGCTTCTTCGGCTGACCCTTCCCGCCGGCCCCGCCGGCGCCCCGTCGACGTCACCGGCGACCCGGCGGCGTCACCCTCCCGGAGTCCGTTCCCGTCAGGGGGCGGACTCCGGAGGTGCTTCCTGGGCGCGCTCGGCGGCCAGCTCCTCCTCCAGCGCCTTGGCGCGCTCGGAGAGCCGGCGGGGCTTGCGGGGTTCGGCGTCCCGGCGTTCGCCGGGGCCGGCGCCCTGCTGGACGGGGACGTGGGAGAGCGGCGGGACGATGGGGCGGCCGCCCTTGCCCCGCACGACCTTCCGTACGGGCTGCGCGCTGCGCCGGGCGCGGCGCTCCTGGGCCGTGACCAGGGCGTCGGGCGCCGACGCGTCGGGCGCCGGCTCCTTGCCGTGCTCGGGCTCGGGCTCGGACTCGGGCTCGCCCCCGTGCCCGTACCCGGGTCCGTCCTCGCCCCCGGTCCCGTCCTCGCTCCCGTCCGCGTGCCCCGGACCGGTCTCGGGACCGTCCTCGGGGCCGGTCTCCGGCGCGGAGCCCTGTGCGAACAGCTCGCGCTCCCGGCGCACCCGTTCCTCCGCCTCGACGACGGCGGCGGGCGGTTCGAGGAGCCGGGCGAAGGGCAGGGCGATGACCCGGGCGCCGTCCTGCGGCCCGGTGTCCGTGCGGCGCTGCGGCCGCCTGATGCCCCGGCCGTCGCTCTGGCCCTGGGCGTAGGCGTCGGCGACGCGGCGCTCGTAATCCCGCCGGATGCGCGGGAGTTCGTCGGAGACCGCCTCGGCCCAGCCGGAGGTGAAGGCGGTGGTCTCCCGGCGGTCGATCTCGGACCGGGGGATCACGACGAGCTCCTCGGGAGCGTGTCCGAGGACGTGGACGAGCTCGGAGAGCCGCGCGAAGAGGTGAGGCAGGTCCGGGTGGGAGGCGAGCCAGTCGACCACCCGTTCGCGCCGGTCGGCATCCGGCTCCGTGTCCATGTGTCAGTGCTGCCTTCCAGCCCCCTGGGGTCCCCGCGCGCCCCTCGCGCCCCGTGCCACCCCGGAGCGGTCAGGTCCGGGAGAGCGCCCTCCAGGTTACCCGGTCGAACTTTTTCTTCGATCACGGCCAACTCGTTCGAGAACCTGACGAGAAGACACGCCGTCAGCTCCCTCTCGCTCGACAAACCTCGAACAGATGTTCCACACTCTGTTCGCACAGTAGTTCGAAAACGTGGTGCCCCCGCTCTCCCCACGCACGCGGCGCCGCCACACACGCACGGGCAAGCAAAGGAAGGCAGGCGTCCATGACTCAGCCGGGCGAGGCATCGCGACCGCACATCCCTCTCCAGGACCGCCTTCGCCAGCTCCTCGACGGACCCGCCGCCCTCGACAAGAGAGCCCTGCTCGGCACCCTGTACGCCGAGGTGTCCCGCCGCGAGACCCTCGCGTACGCCGCCGGCTGGAACGACGCCCTCGCGACGACGCGGCGCGGCCCCCACCGGGACACCGACGCCTAGCCGCAGCGCACGCCCCTGCGAACGAGCCCCTGCCGGGACACGGCAGGGGCTTTTCGGCGCTTGGCCCCCACGGGCCGGAAGCGGAGCAATCCATGACAAAGAGCGACGACCTCTCCAAGGAGCTCGCAGAGTTCAAGGACTCCCTGCTCAAGAAGACCGAGGAACTCAAGTACCAGGTCCCCAACCCGAACAAGGGCGAGGCCGAGAAGACACCCTTCGTCGAGACGACGGTGAAGGAGGTGGGCTCCGAGCTCAAGCGGCACCTCATCAACGACGCCCCGATGATCACCACGGAGAACTTCATCCGGAGCTTCTTCGCCGAGGCCCTCAAACAGATCAAGGAGATCCACACCGAGGCCACCAAGAACCCGTGGACCGAGTTCATGGAGGCCACGCCCCTCGGCGCCTTCGCCCCCGCGCTCGAGAAGTTTTTCGAGAGCAGGGAGGACAAGGAGGTCCAGTGGTGGCAGTGGCTGCTCGCGGCCATCGTGGGCGGCGTCCTGCTCGCCCTGCTCCCCGCCATCAAGAGCTCCGTCGTCAACCTCGCGCGGGATCTCCAGACCTACGAACGCGGCGGCGACAACTCCAAGGAAGCGCGCGCCCTGCGCACCATCCGGAGCAAGAACGCCGATGGCGGCTGGAGCCGCCAGCTGCGCGGCGACGTCGAGGCGCGCGAGAAGCGGCAATGGGAAGGCGCCAGCAGCATCGCCGACATCCCGGCGACGGCCAACTTCGACGGCCTGCGCGGACAGCTCGCCAACCTGAACCCCCATCTGGAGAAGTTCAACAGCCACGCGCCGGACTTCAAGGCCAACCTGCGCGGCATGCCGAGCCTGAGCAAGGCCACGAAGATCGCCGATGCGGTCAAGAAGCTCGACGAGGTCGTCGATACGACACGGACGCCGCTCATCGCCAAGGCCCTGGGCAAGATCAACGAAGCGGTGACCTACTCCGACCCCAAGAAGACCACGGAGCTCGCCAAGGCCGTCGGCAAGCTCAAGCTCGCCATGAAGGACTTCAAGGCGGACGAGGTCCCCACGGCCGCGGCCCTGGGGCCCGCCGCCCAGAAGGCGGAGGAACTCGCCCGGCACACCACGACCCTGACGGGGAACATGCGCGGGTTCGCGGACGCGGTCCGTGAGCTCAACTCCCAGATGAACCCCGCCTGATCCGACTCACCCCGAAAGGAGGTAACCCATGTCTCTCGTAAGAAACCTCAAGAACGCGTCCACCGCCCTCGGCAGCCTCAAGACCCAGGCGGCGAACGCCGGCACCTCGGTCAAGAAGGTCGGCGACGCCGGGCGGTCCGCGTCCGGTCAGCTCAGGACGCTGCGTACGAACGCCCAGGGCGCCGGCACCCAGCTGAAGAACCTCAGGACCGCGTCCGACCAGGCCGAGCGGGCCATGAAGAAGGCCGGCGACACCGCCCAGTCGGCCGGCGGCAAGCTCGGCAAGTACGAGTCGGGCGCCGGCAAGGCCGCCAAGGGCCAGGACAAGCTCAACAAGTCCATGAAGGGCAACTTCCTGGTCCGCCTGCTCGAACTCTTCATGCCGCTCATCGAGGCCATCGTCGACATGGCGCTGCGCTCGAAGACGATGCAGACGGTCCTGAAGAAGGCCTTCGGTGCCGTCAAGAGCGTCATCAGCTCCGTCATGAAGGCCGTCGGGCCGATCATGAAGAAGGCCGGCGAGCTCATCAAGACGGTCTGGAACGGCATCAAGAAGGCCATCTCCAGCGTCGTCAAGGCCGTCGCCACCGTCATCAAGACCTACGTGAAGATCTGGAAGACGGTCATCACCACGGTCATGAAGGCGATCAAGAGCGTCATCAGCACCGTCTGGAACGGCATCAAGCGCGTCATCACCCCGGTGGTGAACTGGATCAAGAGCGCGATCCCGAAGGCGTTCAGCGCCGTCAAGGAGAAGATGTCGTCCATCTGGAACGGCCTCAAGGGCATCGCGTCCCGCGCCTTCGACGGCATCAAGAGCGGCGTCAAGGGCCCGATCAACGCCGTCATCGGCCTGATCAACTCCATGATCCGCGCCATCAACCGGGTCAAGGTCTCCGTCCCCGGCTGGGTCCCCGTCGTCGGCGGCAAGACCTTCGGCGTCAACATCCCGACCATCCCGATGCTCGCCACCGGCGGTGTCGTGATGCCCCGCAGCGGCGGCGTCCCCGCCATCCTCGCCGAGGCCGGCGAGGCCGAGGCCGTCCTGCCGCTCTCCAAGCTCGACCGGCTCCTCGCCCTCACCGCCCGCCGCGCCCGCCAGGCCCAGGGCCAGAGCGCCGCGGCCGGCGCCGGACTGCACATCGAGCACTACCACGCGGCCCGCGGCAGCGACCCGCACGCCACCGCCGACGCCCTCATGTACCTGGTGAAGGCGCGTGGAGCCCGCGCATGAGTGCCGCGCTCGCCATGCCCCGCGTCGCCATGCCCTCCTTCCGGGCGGTCGTCGGCCCGATGGGCGGCCTCCGGCAGGGTGTCGTCGGGGCGACCGGAGCGGTGCGGAACCTCCGGCAGGGCGTCCAGCGGGCGTCCGCCGGAGCCGGCGCCCTCGTCGCCGCCGCCCGTGACGCCGGCACCGCCACCCGCACCCTCGGCCAGAACTCCGCCGGCACCGGCACCGCCCTCGACAAGCTCCGCCGCTCACCCGCCGCCACCCGCCTCAAGCGGGTCGCCACCACCGCCGGCAAGGCCCGCCGGGCCGCCGGCCGGATCGGGACCGGGGCCGGGGCGGTCCTCGGACTCCTCCTGCCGCTGCTGCCCGTCGCCGATGTCGTCACCGGCCTGATGGGCACCTTCGGCACCGTCATGACCCTCGCCTCGGTCGCCATGACAGGCGTCAACGTCGCCATGCGGGCCAACCCGCTCGGCTTCCTCGTCGGCCTGCTCGTGCCCATCGCCGCGTACCTCGTCGAACTCGCCGTCAACTCCGAGACCGGACAGCGGATCATCCGCCAGGTCCTCCAGCAGGCGCTCAAGGGCGTCCAGGGCGTCTGGAACTTCATCAGCCCCTTCATGAAGGCGCTCGGCAAGGCGATCGGGACCTACGCCACGGCGTACCTGACCGTCTTCACGACCGCGCTGAAGATCGTCGGCTCGGCCATCGGCGGGATCTCCCGGATCGGCTCCGCCGTCCGCTCCGCCAGCAACGCCCTCGGCGGCATCGCCTCCCGCACCCTCGGCGGCGTCAAGAGCGCCGTCCAGCCCGTCGTCCGCTGGATCACCGACAAGATCCCCGGCTTCTTCCGCACCGCCAAGGACGCCGTCTCCAAGGCCCTGAACGGCATCGGCGAACTGGTCAGGGGCGGCCTCAGCGCCGTCCTCGGCGTCGTCAAGGGGCCGATCAACGGCCTCATCGCCTTCGCCAACTGGATCATCGACGGCCTCAACAAGCTGAGCTTCAAGATCCCGCTCACCGGCAAGAAGTTCGGCGTCTCCCTCGACAAGATCCCGATGCTCGCCGAGGGCGGCATCGTCGCGCCCCCCGAGGCCGGCGAGTACCGCATCGACGCGCTGAACGAGCTGGAGCACCGGCGCGTCCCGGCGCTCACCGAGCCGCCCCCGCGCCCGCACCGCGTCCGGGAGTTCCGCGAGGAGCCCGGCGCCGGCCCCCGGGGGGTGGCCGAGGACCTGTTCTTCCTCCTCACCGCCCACGCCGGCACCGCCGCCGGGCAGCCGGTCCTGACCTGACGCCCCCGCCCACCCCCGAAGTGAGGTGACGGCCCCATGGCCGAGACCACGAACCCGTACGCCGGAAACTCCCACACCGCCGACCTCGCGCCCGGCTCGCTCATCACCCAGGACGGGCAGATGCAGTGGGCCGGGCTCCTCATCGGCCCCGGCACCCCCTTCGCCGTCGACAAGTCCGGGCTCAGCGGCTGGGAGGACCTCCCCGAGTACGACTCCTCCGACGCCGACCGCCCGACCTCCCACGGCGCCTGGCCCGGCTCCCGCTACGCCAAGCCCCGCAAGACCGGCGGCACGATCGTCCTCATGCCCGAACGCGGCGGCGCCGCCACGGCCGTCCGGGCGCTCCGCCAGGCGCTGGCCCTGCTCGACGAGGAGCGCTGGCTCGCCGTCCGGCTGCACGGCGAGACCCTCGCCGTGCGGGCCCGGATCGCCCAGCGGGTGATCCCCGCCGACCAGGGCTTCGCCACGCAGGGCAGCACCCGCATGTCCGTCCAGTGGCTCGCCGCCGACCCCCGCCGGTACGCGGTCAACGAGCAGCAGTCCACGACCACCCCGCCGCAGCCGGAGGCCGGTCTCACCTGGCCGCTGGCCTGGCCGCTCTCCTGGGGCGAGGCCAAGTCCACCGGCGACGCCGTCGTCGAGAACACCGGATCCGCCCCCACCCACCCGGTGATCGTCTTCCGCGGCCCGTGCTCGATGCCGAGCGCCACGGAGCGGGTCAGCCGGCGCCGCCTGCGGTACGCGATCGACCTCGCGGCCGGCGACGAGCTCACCGTCGACACCCGCGCCGGCACGGTGCTGCTCAACAACTCCGCCTCCCGGCTGCACACGGCGATGGCCGACTCCACCCCGGAGGAGCTCTTCGTCCTGGACCCCGGCCGCACCGACCTGGCCTTCCGCCCCGAAGAGGGCACCGAGCAGGCCCTCATGACCGTCCGCTGGCGCAGCGCCGAGTGGTGACCGCCAGGTGAACCCGCGCGCCGCGCGGTGAGGGCCGCGCGCCCGGGCCGCCCGGCGCCGGACCCCTCGCACCGCCCCCGCGCCGCGCGGTGACCGCCGTGCGGACCCCGGTGCCGTGCGGTGGCCGTCGTACGCCCCCGCCCACCGCGCGGCGCGCCCTACGCCCCCGGCACCGGGCGGCCGCCGCGCACCGCCGCGTGCCACCGCGCACCGTCGCGGCCTCCGTGTGCCGCCGCGTGCCACCGCGCACCACCGCGGCCACCGCACACCGCCGCGGCCTCCGCGCATCGCCGCGGCCTTCGCGCACCGCCATGCGCCGCCCGTCCGGCGGCCTGCCGCATCCCCTCCCCTACCCCGAGGTGACCCCATGACCGTACGAGCCGCCTGGCTCCAGTCCACCGGACAGACCCGCGAGGACACCCGACTCACCCTCGCCGCCCTCCTCACCCCCAGCGGCCAGAGCGCCGAGGAGACCCCGCTCCGCTCCCGGGCCGGCATCGTGCCCGGCGGGTTCACGCTGACCGGCAGCGCGCCCATGCAGGCCACCGTCGGCACCGGCCGCGCGATCGTCCAGGGCAAGGACACCGCCCAGGGCGCGTACCTCGTCGCCGTCACCGCGCCGGAGACGCTGACCCTGGAGGACGGCAACGCGCAGTACGACCGGATCGACCTGATCGAACTGGCCGTCGTCGACGACGCCTACGACCGGACCGGCGTCACCGACGCCGTCGTCCGCCTGGTCAAGGGCGAGCCGGCCGCCGCCCCGGTCGCCCCCGCGAGCGGCCCGGGCAGCGTGCTCCCGCTCTACACGGTCAAGGTGCCGAAGGGCACCTCGGCCGGCACCGGCGGCATCGCCTGGGGCACCACCGCCGTCACCACCCAGCACTGGCCGGTCGTCGCGCTCGGCGGGATCATGCCCACCAGCGGCTACAAGGGCGCCTACGTCGGCCAGTACCGGGACGCCGCGGGCCTCCTCCAGCGGTGGGACGGCACCACCTGGGTCTCGTACCCGAAGCCGATCGGCGGCATCGCGCCGAGCACCACCGCCGCGGGCACCTACACCGGGCAGTTCCGGGACACCGGCAGCGGGCTCCAGCGCTGGGACGGCACCGCCTGGCAGTACACCGAGGGCGCCACGAAGGTGCTGTTCGGCGCGACCCAGTGGACGACCACCCAGCAGCAGACGATCGTCGCGAACACCTGGACCCCGCTCAGCCTGCCCACCGTCGAGGTCGACGACGCCGGCGCCTGGGACGGCCTCACCTACACCGTGCCGCGCACCGGCTGGTGGCGGCTCAACGGCCACGCCACCTTCGCCAACGACGGCCAGACCGGCATGCGCGGCTGCCGGATCACCGTCAACGGCATCAACCAGCCCCGGATGACCTGGCTCATCCCCGCGGGCAACGGCGCCGTCAGCGTCGGCGGCAGCGGCCTCACCCGGCTGACCGCGGGCAACGCGATCCAGCTCTCCGGCTTCCACAGCCACACCGCCTCCCTCCGCACCCTGGGCGGCTCCGGATACGGCTGCACCCTCGCAGCCGAGTGGATCCGGCCCTGACGCCCACCGCCCCGACCCGCAACAGGAGAACCCCATGAACCTGCGCAGCAGCTGGACCGCCGAGATCGGCCAGACCCGCGAGGACACCCGCCTCACCCAGACCGGCGTCACCACCCTCGCCAACCCGGTCCAGGTCCGCTCCGGCGTCCTCCCCGGCTCCTACGACGGCCAGTACCGGCTCGCCGCCTTCTGGACCTTCGGCTCCGCCCCGATGACCGCGACCGTCTCCGAGGGCCGGGCCGTCATCCAGGGCGAGATCTCCCAGGGCGCCTACCCGGTGACCCTGCCGAACTCCGAGACCCTCACCTTCGCGCCCGGCAACGCCCAGTACGGCCGCATCGACCTGATCGTCCTGCGGATCTACGACGGCCTGTACGACGACAACCAGCGGTACGAGGCGAAGCTGGAGATCCTCCAGGGCGCCCCCGAGGCCACCCCGCAGGTCCCGAACGTCCCGGAGCGCTGCCTCCCGCTGTACGAGGTGCTCGTCCCGGCCGGCGCCGGCGCCGGCAACGGCGGCATCCCGTGGGACACCTCCCTCAAGGACCTGCGCACCCCCGTCGTCGGCCTCGGCGGCATCCTCCCGGTCGAGGGCCAGGTCCTGCCGGGCGCCTACCCGGGCCAGTACCAGGACGCCGGCGGCGCGCTCCAGCGCTGGGACGGCGGGGCCTGGGTGCCGTACTCCTCGGCGACCGGCGGCATCGTCCCGGCCTCCGCGGGCGGCACGACCGCCAGCTACACCGGCCAGTACCGGGACTCCTCCGACGGGGTGCTCCAGCGGTGGAACGGCACGGCCTGGCGGCCCGCCTTCCCCGGCCCGTACTTCACCGGCTCCGTCGACGACGGGTACACCACCTCGACGACCTTCACGCCGACGCTCGTGGACTCGACCGCGGCGGTCTCCGTCACCTTCACCGGGCCGCCCTCCGGCGCGATCCTGATCAACTACGGCGCGCGGATGTGGTGCTCGTCGGCCACCCACGCCGTCAGCATGGGCCTGCGGCTCACCAACGTCGACGGCGGACCCGGCATCACGGAGTCCGACACCTTCACCGTCGTCCACACCGGGACCGCGCCCTCGTCGGCGGCCTCCTTCACCCGCTTCTTCGGCCTGACGCCGGGCGCCACCTACAAGCTCGCCGCCATGTACAAGGTCGCCGCCAACACCACGCAGGTGAAGGGCTACTTCAACACCAGCTTCATCGCGGTCCACCCCCAGAACTGACCGGCCCCGCACCCGAGAGGAGCACCTCCATGCCCATCCGACCCGGCTGGCTGACGCCCACCGGCCAGACCCGCCAGACGACCCGCATGACGGCCCTCGGGGCCGGCACCCCGGCCGGCCCCTTCACCTCCCGGTCCGGCATCGTGCCGGGCTCGGCCGACGGCACCTACCGGGTCAGCGGCCTGTCCCTGACGAGCAGCGGCCCCATGACCGCCACCGTCCACGCGGGCCGGGCCCTCGTCCAGGGCCGTCCCGAACAGGGCGTGTACCCCGTCGCCCTCGACGGCGACACCGTCCTCGCCTTCGGCGACGGCGACCCGCTCAACCCGCGGATCGACCTCGTCGTGCTGCGCGTGTACGACGACGAGGCCGACGGCCTCACCCGGTACGAGGCCGTCCTGGAGGTGCTCGTCGGCCAGGCCAAGGCCGATCCGGCCCCCCAGCCCGTCCCGGCCGCCTCGCTGCCGCTGTTCACCGTCCGGGTGAAGGCCGGCACCTCGGCCGGCACCGGCGGCATCGACTGGACCAAGGACCTGACCGACCTGCGCACCACGATCGCCTCGGTCGGCGGCATCCTGCCCGTCTACAACAACGCCGGGGTGCCCGGCGCCTACCCGGGCCAGTACCAGGACAACGACGTCGCCCACCACCTCCAGCGGTGGAGCGGCACCGGCTGGGTCGCCTACCCCAAGGAGATCGGCGGCGTCGCCCCCCAGGGGGCGCTCTCCGTCGGCGGCTACACCGGCCAGTACCGCGAGCACAACGGCGTCCTCCAGCGGTGGAACGGCACCAGCTGGGCCGCCTACCAGCCGCCGGTGGAGTCCGAGACCCTCACCACCGGGGCGGTCGCGCTCCCCAACTGGGCCGTCACCTCCTCCGAGGCCCGCCGCACCCGCGGCGGCGTGTGCACCATGGCGGTCGTCCTCAACCGCACCGGCCCCCAGATCGACGCCAACAACGCCGGCAACATCAACGACGAACCCCTGTGCACCCTGCCCGCCGGCTGGCGCCCCGCCATCGGCATGGACGTGACGGCCTCCGACGGCTACGCCGACGGCTCCGCCTGGATCTCCACCAGCGGACAGGTCACCCTGCGCACCTGGGTCTCCAACGGCGCCCTCGTCAACGGCCGCAACCTCCGCGTCAGCGCCACCTACATCCTCCCGTGAGGTCAGCATGAGTCTCGACACGCCCTACCGGGCCATCTTCTGCGACCTGGTGACCGACCAGACCCTCGACATCCTGCCGCTGCGGGACGTCTCCTTCGAGGACTACATCGGACGGGCCGGCTCGCTCTCCGGCACCGTGCCCGTCCCCGACCGGACCATCGCCGAGCGCGCCCACCAGATCAAGCCCGGCCGGACCGCCGTCTACCTGGAGCGCGGCGGCTTCCTGTGGTGGGGCGGCATCGTCTGGACGACCAACCTCCAGGGCAGCGACCGGGGCGTGGTGACCCTCGGCATCCAGGCCGCCACCTTCGACTCGTACGCCGCCCGGCGCCGCATCCGCACCGACGCGCTCAAGTTCACCCAGGTCGAGCAGTTCGAGATCGTCCGCCGGATCTGGGAGGAGCTCGGCGGCGGCCTCGGCGTCAGCGCGATCGAACCCGGCGACGACGTGCCCTCGGTGCCGGTGGCGCGCACCGCGTCCTGGCGGCTCGGCGACGAGACCGTCTACCAGGAGGCGCTCGACCAGCTCGGCGCCTACGCGG
Source organism: Streptomyces sp. NPDC056503 (assembly GCF_042794995.1). Taxonomy (NCBI): domain Bacteria; kingdom Bacillati; phylum Actinomycetota; class Actinomycetes; order Kitasatosporales; family Streptomycetaceae; genus Streptomyces; species Streptomyces sp. NPDC056503. Next base: position 32,876 of record NZ_JBHTST010000059.1, on the reverse strand, counting down.
ACGGGGTCGAGTACCAGATCCTCGTCTACCGCGACCCCGGCGACGGGCGGCGCGTGCGCCGGCTCCGGCTCGGCTCGCCCCGGATCCGCACCGGCGCCACCGACATGGTCTTCGACCGCCCCGGCACGATCCTCAGCTACTCCCTCCCTGACGACGCCACCCGCGGCGGCACCACCTCGCTCGCCCGCGGCGCCTCCACCAACGCCAACGCCGCCGCCGAGTCCCGGCCGACCCTGTCGGCCGAGATCCCCGCGGAGGGCCTGCCCGACCGCTGGCCGCAGCTGGACCTGTCGACGGACTACAACGACATCAGCGACAAGGCCACGCTCGACGCGCTCGCCACGGCCGTCCTGAAGGAGGCCCAGGGCTCGGTGCTGATCCCCGAGATCAGCATCCGGCTCTCCGAGGTCGTCCCCTCGGCGCTCCTCGGCCGCACGGCCCGCATCCGGATCACCGACGAATGGCATCCGACGGGCCTCGACGCCCGCTACCGGATCGTCGGGGTGAAGGTCAGGCCGGCCGAGCGGGGCCGCCCCGACACCGCCGAACTCGCCCTGGAGGAAGCCTGATGGCACTGCTGCCCGAGGACATCATCGACCGGCTGATCCAGATGGAGCGCCGGATCAACGCCCTGTCCACAGCGGTGAACACCCGCCCGCCGCTGACCGAGATCACCAACGGCTCGCTCGCCCTGAAGCGCCAGGCCAAGCCGGAGGACCCGGTCGCCCTCGTCGCCCAGCTCGCCACCAGCGGCCCGGGCGGCACCAAGCCCGTGCTGCGGGTCAACGACGCCTACGGCCACGAGGTCCTCTCCGACGACATCCTCACCGGCGGCCTCGCCCGGCCCTGGCTGCCGATGCTGCCGCCGCAGGACATGGCCTCGGCGAACTGGCCGGCCACCTCCGCCACCGCCTGGACGACCATCGCCCAGTCGCAGAACCCGATCTGGCAGCCGAAGATGCGGCTGCGGATGTACACCCGGGTCTCCACCGGGGCCGCCGGGCAGATCCGGGTGATGGTGGGCGGCGTCCAGTTCGGCTCCACCATCGCCGCCGGCGGCGTCTTCGACCACACCGCCGCCGTCACCACCGACATGCAGGCCGACTTCGGCAAGGACCTCAACGTGGAGATCCACGCCCTCGTCACCAGCGCCTCCGGCACGGTCTACGCCAAGCCGGTGCTCATGCACGGCCGCCAGACCTGACCCGCCCCCTCACTCCCTCCCCCTCCCCCGTCACAGAGATCCGAGAGGAGCACCCCGTGATCCCCGACCCGACCCAGCCCTGGGGCGTCGCGATCGACTACGCGGGCCGCGGCACCGTGGCCGAGAACGGCCACACGGTCACCCTGCGCCTGTACGACAACACCCTCGGCGGCCCGCTGGAGCTCGACCCGATGACCGGCGAGTACCCGGCGGTGTACGTCACCGCCCAGGTCGACGAGAACGGTGCGGGCGGCGCCCAGCTGCGCGGCTACGGCCTCGCCATGGTCCAGCCCTCGAACGGCCGGCCCGCCGTGCCCGACCCCGCCGCGGTCGTCCGCGCGGTCGCCGCCGCCCTCGCCGACTTCGAGACCCGCCGGGCCGCCTTCGCCACGCTCTGCGCCACCTGGGCCCCGGCCCCCGAAGCGGAGCCCGAGCCCGAGCCGGAGCCCGCACCGGCGCCCTAGTCGTACCGGAGCCGCGGGACACCCCGCCCCACCCGCCCCGCGCCGTGCGACGGCCGGGGTTTTCGCATGTCTGGAGGACCTCAGATGGCCACCCCCTTGTCCGCGGACCGGCTGCTCGCCGCGCTCCGCGCCGAAGGCGTCACCGTCGTCGAACACCCCGGCTGGCGCGGCCACCACCGCAACCGCGCCGGCGCCTGGGGCCCCGTCGCCGGCGTCATGATCCACCACACCGTCTCCACCGGCACCGCCTCCTCCGTGGAGATGTGCTTCGACGGGTACGCGAGCCTCCCCGGGCCGCTCTGCCACGGCGTCATCGCCAAGGACGGCACCGTCCACCTCGTCTCCGACGGCCGCGCCAACCACGCCGGCGGCGGCGACCCGTCCGTCCTGCGGGCCGTCGTCACCGAGGCGTACGGGGACCGGCCGCCGACCCCGCGCGAACACCAGGGCAGCGCCGGCGCCGTCGACGGCAACTCCCGCTTCTACGGCTTCGAGTGCGTCAACCTCGGAAACGGCCGCGACCCCTGGCCCGCCGCCCAGCTCGACGCCGTCGAACGGGTCTCGGCCGCCCTCTGCCGCGCCCACGGCTGGGGCGCCAAGTCCGTCATCGGCCACCTGGAGTGGTCCGACTGGAAGAGCGACCCCAAGGGCTTCGCCATGCCCGTCATGCGCGAGCGGGTGCAGAAGCGGCTCGGCGCCGCCCCGGCCCCGAAGCCCACCGCCCCCGCCAGGCCGGCCACCCCCCGCTACCACCCCTTCCCCGGCGCCGCCTTCTTCCGGAACGCCCCCAGCTCCCCCGTGATCACCGCGATGGGCCGCCGGCTGATGGCCGAGGGCTGCGGCCGCTACCAGGTCGGACCCGGCCCCCGCTGGTCCGAGGCCGACCGCACCTCGTACGAGGCCTGGCAGCGCAAGCTCGGCTTCCGCGGCACCGACGCCGACGGCTGGCCCGGCGCCGCCTCGTGGAACGCGCTGAAGGTCCCGTACACCACGTAAGGAGACAGACCCATGTCCGAAGCCGCGAAGCGCACGGCCCGCACCGTGCTGCAGACCGCCGTCGCCCTCGCCCTGGTCCTGCCGGCGCTCGTCGACGCCTCCGGCATCCCCGCCACCCTGCCCTGGGTCGCCGGCGCGCTCGCCGTCGCCGGCGCCCTCACCCGGGCCATGGCGGTCCCCGCCGTCCAGCTCCTGCTGCCCTCGTGGCTGCGGACGGACCCGGGCGGCGCCGATGACCGAGGCTGACCCGAACGACCCGGTGGCGGTGGCGCTCGAACTGGAACGGCTCCGCGGCACCCTCGAAGCCGGCTTCGCCCGCGTCGACGGCTCGCTCGCCCTGCTCGTCCAGCGCAGCGACCAGACCGACAAACAGCTCGCCGACCACGAGGCCAGGCTCGACGACCTGGAGCGGGCCCGCTGGCCGCTCGCCTCCATCGCCGCGCTCACCGCGGGCGCCGGCGTGCTCGTCGCCCTCTGGGAGCTGGCCGGCCGCTAGGTTCCCTCCTTCCGGAACGCACGCCGAAGGGCGGCCACCCCTCGCGGGGTGACCGCCCTTCGGTCAAGCGACTCGCTTACTGGTTGTACGGACCGTAGTCGTAGTCCTCCAGCGGAACGGCCTGGCCGGAGCCGGTGCCGAACGGCGAGTAGTCGAGGTCGTCGTAGCCGACGGACGAGTACATCGCCGCCTTGGCCTCCTCGGTCGGCTCGACCCGGATGTTGCGGTAGCGGGACAGACCCGTACCGGCCGGGATGAGCTTACCGATGATCACGTTCTCCTTGAGGCCGATGAGGCTGTCGGACTTGGCGTTGATCGCCGCGTCCGTCAGGACTCGGGTCGTCTCCTGGAAGGAGGCGGCCGACAGCCAGGACTCCGTGGCCAGCGAGGCCTTGGTGATACCCATCAGCTGCGGACGGCCGGAGGCGGGGTGACCGCCCTCGGTGACCACACGACGGTTCTCGGTCTCGAACTTCGAGCGCTCGACCAGCTCGCCCGGGAGGAGCTCCGCGTCGCCGGACTCGATGATCGTCACGCGGCGGAGCATCTGCCGGATGATGATCTCGATGTGCTTGTCGTGGATCGACACGCCCTGCGAGTTGTAGACCTTCTGGACTTCGCCGACCAGGTGGACCTGGACCGCGCGCTGACCGAGGATCCGGAGCACGTCGTGCGGGTTGGTGGCACCCACGGTGAGCTTCTGGCCCACCTCGACGTGGTCGCCCTCGCCCACGAGCAGACGGGCACGCTTCGAGATCGGGAACGCCGTCTCGTCGGTGCCGTCGTCCGGGGTGACGACGATCTTCTTGGTCTTCTCGGTCTCCTCGATGCGGACGCGACCGGCCGCCTCGGAGATCGGGGCGACACCCTTGGGCTGACGCGCCTCGAAGAGCTCGACGACACGCGGCAGACCCTGGGTGATGTCGTCACCGGCCACACCACCGGTGTGGAAGGTACGCATCGTCAGCTGGGTACCGGGCTCACCGATGGACTGGGCGGCGATGATGCCGACCGCCTCACCGATGTCGACCAGCTTGCCGGTGGCCAGCGAGCGGCCGTAGCAGAAGGCACAGGTACCGACGGCGGACTCGCAGGTCAGGACCGAGCGGGTCTTGACCTCCTCGACGCCCGCGCCCACGAGGGCGTCGATGAGCACGTCACCCAGGTCGACGTTGGCCGGCGCGATGACCTTGCCGTCGACGACGACGTCCTCGGCGAGCATCCGCGCGTACACGGAGGTCTCGACGTCGTCCGTCTTCCGCAGGACACCGGCCTCGTCCTTGGCCGCGATCCGCAGCTTCAGACCGCGCTCGGTGCCACAGTCCTCCTCGCGGATGATCACGTCCTGCGAGACGTCCACCAGACGACGGGTCAGGTAACCCGAGTCGGCGGTACGCAGGGCGGTGTCGGCGAGACCCTTACGGGCACCGTGCGTCGAGATGAAGTACTCGAGGACGGTGAGGCCCTCACGGAAGGACGCCTTGATGGGACGCGGGATCGTCTCGTTCTTGGCGTTCGACACCAGACCACGCATACCGGCGATCTGACGCATCTGCATCATGTTTCCTCGGGCGCCCGAGTCCACCATCATGAAGATCGGGTTCGTCCGCGGGAAGTTCGCGTTCATCGCCTCGGCGACCTCGTTGGTCGCCTTGGTCCAGATCGCGATGAGCTCCTGAGTGCGCTCTTCCTTGGTGATGAGACCGCGCTCGTACTGCTTCTGGACCTTCTCGTCCTGCTCCTCGTAGCCCTTGACGATGGCCTTCTTGGCCTCGGGCACGACGACGTCGGAGATGGCCACGGTGACGCCCGAACGGGTCGCCCAGTGGAAGCCCGCCGCCTTCAGGTTGTCGAGCGTCGCCGCCACGATGACCTTGGGGTAGCGCTCGGCCAGGTCGTTGACGATCTCGGAGAGCTGCTTCTTGCCCACCGAGTAGTCGACGAACGGGTAGTCCTCGGGCAGCAGCTCGTTGAAGAGCGCGCGGCCCAGCGTGGTCTTCACGCGGAAGGAGTCACCCTGCTGCCACTCCGGCTCGCCCTCCTCCGCGACCGGGGGGACCCAGCCGCGCGGCGGGACGGTGCCGATCGGGAAGCGGATGTCGATCTCCGACTGGAGCGCGAGCTCCCCGGCGTCGAAGGCCATGATCGCCTCGGCCGTGGAGCCGAACGCGCGGCCCTCGCCCTTGGTGTCACGGAGCTCGCCGTCGGTGGTGAGGAAGAACAGACCGAGGACCATGTCCTGGGTCGGCATCGTCACCGGGCGGCCGTCGGCCGGCTTGAGGATGTTGTTCGAGGACAGCATCAGGATGCGGGCCTCGGCCTGCGCCTCCGCGGAGAGCGGCAGGTGCACGGCCATCTGGTCACCGTCGAAGTCCGCGTTGAAGGCGGTGCAGACGAGCGGGTGGATCTGGATGGCCTTGCCCTCGACCAGCTGGGGCTCGAAGGCCTGGATGCCGAGGCGGTGCAGCGTGGGCGCACGGTTCAGCAGGACCGGGTGCTCGGCGATGACCTCTTCGAGGACGTCGTACACGACCGTGCGGCCGCGCTCGACCATCCGCTTGGCGCTCTTGATGTTCTGCGCGTGGTTCAGGTCGACCAGGCGCTTCATCACGAACGGCTTGAAGAGCTCCAGCGCCATGGCCTTCGGCAGACCGCACTGGTGCAGCTTGAGCTGCGGGCCGACGACGATGACGGAACGCGCCGAGTAGTCGACACGCTTGCCGAGCAGGTTCTGACGGAAACGACCCTGCTTGCCCTTCAGCATGTCGCTGAGGGACTTCAGCGGACGGTTGCCGGGGCCCGTGACCGGGCGACCACGACGGCCGTTGTCGAAGAGGGCGTCGACCGCCTCCTGGAGCATCCGCTTCTCGTTGTTCACGATGATCTCGGGGGCACCGAGGTCGAGCAGACGCTTCAGACGGTTGTTGCGGTTGATCACGCGGCGGTACAGGTCGTTCAGGTCGGAGGTCGCGAAGCGGCCACCGTCCAGCTGCACCATCGGACGGAGGTCCGGCGGGATGACCGGCACGCAGTCGAGAACCATGCCCTTGGGGCTGTTCGCGGTCTGCAGGAACGCGGAGACGACCTTGAGGCGCTTGAGCGCACGGGTCTTCTTCTGGCCCTTGCCGGTGCGGATGATCTCGCGGAGCTTCTCCGCCTCCTCCTCCAGGTCGAAGGACTCCAGGCGCTTCTGCAGCGCCGCGGCACCCATCGAGCCGTCGAAGTACGTGCCGAAGCGGTCACGCAGCTCGCGGTAGAGGAGCTCGTCGCCCTCCAGGTCCTGGACCTTGAGGTTCTTGAAGCGGGCCCAGACCTCGTCGAGACGGTCGATCTCGCGCTGCGCGCGGTCGCGCAGCTGCTTCATCTCGCGCTCGGCACCCTCGCGCACCTTGCGGCGCACGTCGGCCTTGGCGCCCTCGGCCTCCAGCTCGGCCAGGTCGGACTCGAGCTTCTTGGCGCGGTTCTCCAGGTCGGAGTCGCGGCGCTGCTCGATCTGCTGGCGCTCGACGGAGACGTGCGCCTCCAGCGAGGGCAGGTCGCGCGTACGACGCTCGTCGTCGACGAAGGTGATCATGTACGCCGCGAAGTAGATGACCTTCTCGAGGTCCTTCGGGGCGAGGTCGAGCAGGTACCCGAGGCGCGACGGGACGCCCTTGAAGTACCAGATGTGGGTGACGGGAGCGGCGAGCTCGATGTGGCCCATCCGCTCACGGCGCACCTTGGCGCGGGTGACCTCGACGCCACACCGCTCGCAGATGATGCCCTTGAAGCGGACACGCTTGTACTTGCCGCAGTAGCACTCCCAGTCCCGGGTCGGACCGAAGATCTTCTCGCAGAAGAGTCCGTCCTTCTCGGGCTTCAGGGTGCGGTAGTTGATGGTCTCCGGCTTCTTGACCTCGCCGTGGCTCCACTGACGGATGTCGTCAGCGGTGGCCAGACCGATCCGGAGCTCGTCGAAGAAGTTGACGTCGAGCACTATGCGTCAATCCCTCTCAGGGTTGTAAGGCTGTGGGGTCTGATACGGGGGTCCTGGGGCCGGCGGACCTTGATCACTCAAGGTCCGCCGGACTCCCGTCAGACCTCTTCGACGCTGCTCGGCTCGCGCCGGGACAGGTCGATGCCGAGCTCCTCCGCTGCGCGGAAGACGTCCTCGTCGGTGTCGCGCATCTCGATGGACATGCCGTCCGAGGACAGCACCTCCACGTTGAGGCACAGGGACTGCATCTCCTTGATGAGCACCTTGAAGGACTCGGGGATGCCGGGCTCAGGGATGTTCTCGCCCTTGACGATGGCCTCGTAGACCTTCACGCGGCCGGTCACGTCGTCGGACTTGATCGTCAGCAGCTCCTGGAGGGCGTACGCGGCGCCGTATGCCTCCAGCGCCCACACCTCCATCTCACCGAAGCGCTGGCCACCGAACTGGGCCTTACCACCCAGCGGCTGCTGGGTGATCATCGAGTACGGGCCGGTCGAACGCGCGTGGAGCTTGTCGTCGACCAGGTGGTGGAGCTTGAGGATGTACATGTACCCGACGGAGATCGGGTCCGGGAACGGCTCGCCGGAGCGGCCGTCGAACAGCCTCGCCTTACCGGTCGGGAGCACCATGCGCTCGCCGTCGCGGTTCGGGATGGTGTGGTTGAGCAGACCCGCGAGCTCGTCCTCACGCGCACCGTCGAAGACCGGGGTGGCGACGTTGGTGCCGGGAGCGACCTGGTCGGCGCCGATCGCCTGGAGGCGCTGCGCCCACTCGTCCGCGAGACCGGAGACGTCCCAGCCGCGGCTGGCGAGCCAGCCGAGGTGGATCTCCAGGACCTGTCCCGGGTTCATTCGGGACGGGACACCCAGCGGGTTGAGGATGATGTCGACCGGGGTGCCGTCCTCCAGGAACGGCATGTCCTCGATCGGGAGGATCTTCGAGATGACGCCCTTGTTGCCGTGACGGCCGGCGAGCTTGTCACCGTCGGTGATCTTGCGCTTCTGGGCGACGTAGACGCGGACCAGCTGGTTCACGCCCGGGGGAAGCTCGTCGCCCTCCTCGCGGTCGAAGACGCGGACGCCGATGATCTTGCCGATCTCGCCGTGCGGCACCTTCAGCGAGGTGTCACGGACCTCACGGGCCTTCTCGCCGAAGATCGCGCGGAGCAGGCGCTCCTCCGGGGTCAGCTCGGTCTCGCCCTTGGGCGTGACCTTGCCGACCAGGATGTCGCCGGCGACGACCTCGGCACCGATGCGGATGATGCCGCGCTCGTCGAGGTCGGCGAGGACCTCCTCGGAGACGTTCGGGATGTCCCGGGTGATCTCCTCGGGGCCGAGCTTGGTGTCACGGGCGTCGACCTCGTGCTCCTCGATGTGGATCGAGGAGAGGACGTCGTCCTGCACGAGGCGCTGCGACAGGATGATCGCGTCCTCGTAGTTGTGACCCTCCCACGGCATGAACGCCACGAGCAGGTTCTTGCCGAGCGCCATCTCGCCGTCTTCGGTGGCGGGACCGTCGGCGAGGACCTGGCCCTCGATGACGTGGTCGCCCTCGTCGACGACGACCTTCTGGTTGACCGAGGTGCCCTGGTTCGAGCGCGAGAACTTGTGCAGGCGGTACGTGTTGTACGTGCCGTCGTCGTTGGCGACCGTGACGTAGTCGGCCGACAGCTCCTGGACGACACCGCTCTTCTCGGCCTTGAGCACGTCGCCGGCGTCGGTGGCGCAGCGGTACTCCATGCCGGTGCCGACGAGCGGGGCCTCGGACTTGATGAGCGGAACGGCCTGACGCATCATGTTCGCGCCCATGAGGGCACGGTTGGCGTCGTCGTGCTCGAGGAACGGGATCATGGCGGTCGCGACCGACACCATCTGGCGCGGCGAGACGTCCATGTAGTCCACGTCCGACGGCTCGACGTAGTCGACCTCGCCGCCACGCTTGCGGACCAGGACGCGCGGCTCGGTGAACTGCAGGTCGTCGTTGAGCGCGGCGTTGGCCTGCGCGATGACGAACCGGTCCTCCTCGTCGGCGGTGACGTAGTCGACCTCGTCGGTGACCTGGCCGTCGACGACCTTGCGGTACGGCGTCTCGATGAAGCCGAACGCGTTGACGCGGCCGTACGAGGCGAGCGAACCGATCAGACCGATGTTCGGGCCTTCGGGGGTCTCGATCGGGCACATGCGTCCGTAGTGGGACGGGTGCACGTCTCGGACCTCGAAGCCGGCCCGCTCACGGGAGAGACCACCGGGGCCCAGCGCGGACAGACGACGCTTGTGCGTCAGACCCGAGAGCGGGTTGTTCTGGTCCATGAACTGGGACAGCTGGCTGGTGCCGAAGAACTCCTTGATGGAGGCGACGACCGGCCGGATGTTGATCAGGGTCTGCGGCGTGATCGCCTCGACGTCCTGGGTGGTCATGCGCTCGCGGACGACGCGCTCCATACGAGCCAGACCCGTGCGGACCTGGTTCTGGATGAGCTCGCCGACGTTGCGCAGACGACGGTTGCCGAAGTGGTCGATGTCGTCGGTCTCGACGACGATCTCGTTGCCGTTCTCACCGGTCGTCTCGGTCTCGCCCGCGTGGAGCTTCACGAGGTACTTGATCGTGGCGATGACGTCGTCGGTGGTGAGCACACCGGCGTCCAGCGGCTCGTCGGCGCCGAGCTTCTTGTTCACCTTGTAGCGGCCGACCTTCGCGAGGTCGTAGCGCTTCGGGTTGAAGTAGAGGTTCTCGAGCAGCGTCTGAGCGGCCTCGCGGGTCGGCGGCTCGCCCGGACGGAGCTTGCGGTAGATGTCGAGCAGCGCGTCGTCCTGGCCCTGGGTGTGGTCCTTCTCCAGGGTGGCGCGCATGGACTCGTACTCGCCGAACTCCTGGAGGATCTGCTCGGTGGTCCAGCCGAGGGCCTTCAGGAGGACGGTGACCGACTGCTTGCGCTTGCGGTCGATGCGGACGCCGACGAGGTCGCGCTTGTCGATCTCCATCTCCAGCCAGGCACCCCGGGACGGGATGATCTTGGCGGAGAAGATGTCCTTGTCGGACGTCTTGTCGATGGAGGAGTCGAAGTAGACGCCCGGCGAGCGGACGAGCTGCGAGACGACGACACGCTCGGTGCCGTTGATGACGAAGGTGCCCTTGTTCGTCATGAGCGGGAAGTCGCCCATGAAGACCGTCTGGGACTTGATCTCGCCGGTCTCGTTGTTGGTGAACTCGGCGGTGACGAAGAGCGGGGCGCCGTACGTGAAGTCACGGTCCTTGCACTCGTCGATGGAGTTCTTCGGCGGCTCGAAGCGGTGGTCGCGGAAGGTCAGCGACATCGACCCGGAGAAGTCCTCGATCGGGGAGATCTCCTCGAAGATCTCCTCCAGACCGGACTTCGTGGGGACGTCCTGTCCCGACTCGAGGGCGGCCTCGACGCGAGCCTTCCAGGCGGCGTTGCCGAGCAGCCAGTCGAAGCTCTCGGTCTGCAGCGCGAGGAGGTTCGGAACCTCGAGGGGCTCCTTGATCTTTGCGAAGGAGATGCGCAGCGGGGCGGTGCTGGCGGCGTTGTTCATGTTGTTCGAGGCGTTGCGCGAGGCGGCCAAGAGGGGGTCCTTCCGAGGGCTCGGACTCACTACGCGCGTACCGGTCCCCAGCAACGCTTCACGGCAGACGTTTCCTGAATTGACCAAAAGGCCAGGTCAGACGGGGTCGGTCCACGAAGCTGATGCGAAGGTATGCCCCTGGTGACGGGCAGGGGGCAGCTAACAGGCAGCGCAAAGGGACAGTGTAGCCACTTGGCTCACTGATGTCCAGGGCGACTTCTTCGCGACCCTCGTTGCTCTCAACTCCGCGGTACTCGCGCCGTGTGGCGCACCTCGATACTGCCCGTTCGGTCGTCGATCCATGCCTCGGAATCGGATCGTTTGACGACGCGTCCTGAGAATTGCGCGCGGCGTGCCGTTCGTCAAGGCCCCCGCCCGTGAGCGGCGCACGGCGAAGATCACCATACTCCGCTTCCGGAGGCCCGCAGGACCCCCGCCACGCGGGTCCCGGGAACGCCGAAAGGCGACCACCCAGATGGATGATCGCCTTTCGCGCCGTGAGCGTTACACGCTCAGCGGCAAAGAGTCGCTACGCGCGACGAGGTGTTACTTGACCTCGACGGAGGCGCCGGCGCCCTTGAGGGCCTCGGCGGCCTTCTCAGCGGCGTCCTTGGCGACCTTCTCGAGGACCGGCTTCGGGGTGCCGTCGACGAGGTCCTTGGCCTCCTTGAGACCCAGGGAGGTGAGCTCGCGCACGACCTTGATGACCTGGATCTTCTTCTCGCCGGCGCCGGTGAGGATGACGTCGAACTCGTCCTGCTCCTCGGCCTCGGCAGCGGCACCGCCGCCGGCACCGGCCGGGGCGGCGACGGCGACGGCCGCGGCGGCGGTGACGTCGAACTTCTCCTCGAACGCCTTCACGAACTCGGAGAGCTCGATGAGGGTCATCTCCTCGAACTGCGCGAGCAGGTCATCCTGAGAGAGCTTCGCCATGATGGGCGATCCTTCCACTAAATCGGCAGGTGCCGGATGTTCTGATGAGGCGGGCGTACTGTCGGCCCGCTGCGATCCGCCGCGCCGGGACGGCGCCGCGGATCAATGCGCGAGCCGAATTACTCGGCACCGCCCTGCTCGGCCTGCTTGGCACGGAGCGCGTCCACGGTGCGGACGAGCTTCGACGGCAGCGCCTGGAAGAGCTGAGCAGCCTGAGTCTGCTTGCCCTTGAAGGCACCGGCCAGCTTGCTGAGCAGAACCTCGCGGGACTCGAGGTCCGCGAGCTTCTTGAGGTCGTCGGCGGAGAGAGCCTTACCGTCAAGGACACCGGCCTTGATGATGAGGTTCGGGTTCTCCTTGGCGAAGTCACGCAGAGCCTTCGCCGACTCCACCGGGTCACCGGTGATGAAGGCGACCGCGGTCGGACCAGCGAAGTGGTCGTCCAGCGCGGTGATCCCAGCCTGGTTGGCCGCAATCTTGGTCAGCGTGTTCTTCACCACGGCGTACTGGGCGTTCTCACCGAGGGAACGACGCAGCGTCTTGAGCTGCGCGACGGTGAGACCCCGGTACTCGGTCAGCACGGCGGCGTTGGAGCTCTGGAACGCGTCCTTGAGCTCGGCCACCGATGCAGCCTTGTTGGGCGTCGGCATAGTGCGTCAGCCTCCTTCCGGGTGATGAGGACCGCTCAGAAGGGGCTGAACAAACGAAAACGCCCCGGGCGCAGGCGCACGGGGCTTAGCTCGACCTGATCGGGGTGAACCGAACCGGGAACTCTTCCACAGTCACCTGCGCGGGTCGTTCGCGTCTCTCAGCGAATCCTTCGGCCGCCCCACCCTGACGGGCACGGCGACGACCAGCGGTCTTTGGCTTCTGTGGAAGAGTACGTGATGGTCCGGGCCGGGGGCAAATCAGCCCTGAGCGCCCTCGCCGCCCGCGGCCCCACCGGCCTCCTGGAGCATCTTGAAGAGGTCGACGGTCTCGCTCGCCGGCGGCGCCTCGACGGCGGCCTTGGTGCCGTAGTCGCTGTAGTCGGCGCGGATCTGCACGGTGCCCTCGGCCATCTCCATGCCGATGTCCATGCGGGCCGGGTAGCCGTCCTCGTTGACCCAGACCTCGGTGTCGTACCCCTTGAGGCCGGTCTTCCGCACGTTCTCGATGAGCTTGTCGTGCTCCTCCTTGGAGAGGAGCTTGGCCGATTCGTTCGCCTTCAGCATCTGCTCGAAGGTGAGCGTGCCCTTGTAGTGCTGGGTCTCCATGCCGTTGACCTTCTCGGCACCGACGTGCTTGAGGTCCGGGGAGTCGAGCAGGAGGGCGAGCTGCTGGGCCGGGTCCTGGTTCATGTTGTCCAGGCCGCCGGTCATCTGCTTCTGGAGGGCCTTGTCGCCGGACGCCTCGGCCGCGGCCTTGAGGTCCAGCTTCATCCAGCGCTTGCCGTCCATCTGGGCGGCCTGCTTCTCGCCCATGTCCATGTACATGACGTTGTCGAGCATCAGCATGCGCATCTGCTCGGGAGCCTCGGGGTTGCCCGCGCTCAGCATGGAGCCCTTCATGGTGAAGTCCGCCACCGAGGGGCTCCACCCCATGGTGCCGGTGATCTCCATCGTGCCGGACTCGGCGCCGACGCCCTCCATGCTCATGGTCATCTCGACCTTGGCGGTCTTGGCGGCGGAGGTCTTCTCGAACGCCGCCGTGAGGACCTGCAGGGGGTCGCCGAGGCCGCTGCCGGCCTTGCCGCCCGCCTTCGCGTCCCCGTCGTTACAGCCGGCCAGGCCCGCGACGAGGGCCGCCGCGGAGAGCGCGACGCCCGCGCGCTTCCAGGTGGACTTGTTCATAGGTGTTCCCCACCCCTTGATCATCGTCTTTGCGTTCTCTTGAACCGTATCCGACGGCTACGACAGACAGAGACGCAAATAAAGCCGCCCCCCGTTCCTCCGGAGAGGAACGGGGGGCGGCTTCAGGACTGACTGCGGCTAAGCCGGAAGGGCTCAGACCGCGGCCGGGTCCTCCTCGACGAGGAGGTTGCGGGTGCGGTTGGAGTCGACCGGAATGCCGGGGCCCATCGTGGTGCTGATGGCGGCCTTCTTGATGTAGCGACCCTTGGCGGCGGACGGCTTCAGACGGAGGATCTCCTCCAGGGCCGCGCCGTAGTTCTCCACCAGCTGCGTGTCGTCGAAGGACGTCTTGCCGATGATGAAGTGCAGGTTCGAGTGCTTGTCGACGCGGAACTCGATCTTGCCGCCCTTGATCTCGTTGACCGCCTTGGCGACGTCGGGCGTCACGGTGCCGGTCTTCGGGTTGGGCATGAGGCCACGCGGACCGAGCACGCGGCCGAGGCGGCCGACCTTGCCCATGAGGTCCGGGGTGGCGACCACGGCGTCGAACTCGTTCAGGCGCTGGCCCTTGGCGATCTCGTCGATCAGCTCGTCGGAGCCGACGATGTCGGCGCCCGCGGCAACCGCGGCCTCGGCACGCTCACCGGTCGCGAAGACCAGGACCCGGGCGGTCTTGCCGGTGCCGTGCGGGAGGTTCACGGTGCCACGGACCATCTGGTCGGCCTTGCGCGGGTCGACACCCAGACGGAAGGCCACCTCGACGGTGCTGTCGAACTTGGTGGTGGAGGTCTCCTTGGCGAGACGCACGGCCTCGAGCGGGGCGTACTGCTTCTCCCGGTCGATCTTGGCGTCGGCAGCCCGGAGGGACTTGCTGCGCTTCACTTCTGCTCCTGTTGGCTGTTTCACCATGCGGCTGGCGCCGCGTGGCAGGTGTGGAGTCGTGGTGCGGACCAAGCGCTGGCCCTACCACTGAGGTCACGAGGGGGGGTGATCAGCCCTCGACCGTGATGCCCATGGAACGGGCGGTGCCGGCGATGATCTTCGACGCGGCGTCCAGGTCGTTCGCGTTGAGGTCGGGCATCTTGGTGGTGGCGATCTCGCGGACCTGCGCCTGGGTGATCTTGGCGACCTTGGTCTTGTGCGGCTCGCCGGAGCCCTTCTCCACGCCCGCGGCCTTGAGGATCATCTTGGCGGCCGGCGGGGTCTTGGTGATGAAGGTGAAGGAACGGTCTTCGTAGACCGTGATCTCCACCGGGATCACCCAGCCACGCTGCGACTCGGTCGCGGCGTTGTAGGCCTTGCAGAACTCCATGATGTTGACGCCGTGCTGGCCGAGCGCGGGGCCGACCGGCGGGGCCGGGTTGGCCGCGCCGGCGTTGATCTGGAGCTTGATGAGCCCCGTGACCTTCTTCTTCTTGGGAGGCATTGCTCTCTCCGGGTCCTAGTGAGAGTTTTTCAGCCGATCCATCCGGTCATCCGGATGGAGGCATACCGCACAACGATAACGGGTATGGCTGCGCGTCCAAAAACCGAGCAGGTCAGAGCGGCTGTCACAGCCCCTCTGACCTGTCCGGAAACTTGAGTCGTCAGTTCTTCTGGATCTGGTCGAAGCTGAGCTCGACCGGGGTCTCGCGACCGAAGATCTCGACGAGGCCCTTGACCTTCTTCGAGTCCGGGTTGATCTCGTTGATCGTCGCCTGGAGGGTGGCGAAGGGGCCGTCGGTGACGGTGACCGAGTCGCCGACCTCGAAGTCGAGGACCTGGACCTCCAGCTTGCGGGCCGGAGCCGGCTTGCCCTCGGCCTCGGCGGCCTCGCGGGCGGCCTTCTCCTCGGCCTCCGGGGCGAGCATCTTGACGATCTCGTCCAGGGTCAGCGGGTACGGGTCGTAGGCGTTGCCCACGAAGCCGGTGACGCCGGGGGTGTTGCGGACGACGCCCCAGGACTCGTTCGTCAGGTCCATGCGGACGAGGACGTAGCCGGGGAGCTTGTTCTGCTTGACGTTCTTCCGCTCGCCGCCCTTGATCTGGACGATCTCTTCCTCGGGCACCTCGGCCTGGTAGATGAAGTCCTCGACGTTGAGCGAGACGGCGCGCTGCTCCAGGTTGGCCTTCACGCGCTTCTCGTAGCCCGCGTAGGTGTGGATGACGTACCACTCGCCGGGCAGGGTGCGCAGCTCCTCGCGGAGCGCGGCCACGGGGTCGACCGGGGCGGCCGGCTCGGCCTCCTCCTCGGTCTCCTCGACCTCGGCCTCGGCGGCCTCGTCGTCCTCGGAGTCGTCGGCGTCCTCGTCGGCGTCCGCGGACTCCTCGTCCTCGTCCGCTTCCTCGTCGTCCGCGTCGTCCTCGACGGCGTCGTCCGCCGCGGCGTCCGCAGCCTCGTCCTCGTCGGCGGCCTCGACGATGTCCAGCTCGTCCTCGACGGACTCGGACTCGAAGGCGTCGTTCAGGTTCGCGTCAGACACGGTGGCTGCTTCTTCCTGCGATACAGATGGGGTGGAACAAAAAGTCAGCCGAAGACGTACTTGACTGCTTCCTGGAAGCCAAAGTCAATCACGGTGACCAGGCCGATCATCACAACCACGAAGACGATCACGACAGTGGTGTAGGAGGTGAGCTGACTACGCGTGGGCCAGACGACCTTGCGGAGCTCGGCGACGATCTGCCGGTAGAAGACGGCGAGACGGCCCAGAGGGCCCTTCTTCCCGCGCTTGCCGCCCTTGCGGCCCTTCTTCTTCGACTCGGACGCGTCTTCGGCATCAGGCATGTCGATGGAGCCAACGGCGTCCGTCACGATCTCTCACCTGATTCCGGGTCGTGGCCGTGCCGCGCCCGGGTGGAGCCGCACGACAATGCAATGAAGACGTACATGCGCACACAGCCTGGCGGTGTGTGTAGCAGGGCCGGAGGGACTTGAACCCCCAACCGCCGGTTTTGGAGACCGGTGCTCTACCAATTGAGCTACGACCCTTTGTGGTGTCCCACAACCTACCCCATGTGTGGAGGGGGCGGTGCGGGCCAACGAGGAGTGAGTGTACGTGGTCTTGGGGCCTCACGTCGAACAGGAACCGCGCCGACCTGCCCGAGGGTCGCTCCGCGACCGGTATCGACCGCTCCTGTCCGCTCCCTGAAACCTGCGTGCCGGGCCGGGAAAGGGTCTGGGACGATGGCGGTATGAGCGCTGCTACCCCTCCCACCGAGCGTCGGGTCTCCGCCCGGATCGGTGCGATCTCCGAGTCCGCCACCCTCGCCGTCGACGCCAAGGCCAAGGCCCTCAAGGCCGCCGGGCGCCCGGTGATCGGTTTCGGCGCCGGGGAGCCCGACTTCCCGACCCCGGACTACATCGTCGAAGCGGCCGTCGAGGCCTGCAAGAACCCGAAGTTCCACCGCTACACGCCGGCCGGCGGTCTGCCCGAGCTGAAGGCCGCGATCGCCGCCAAGACGCTCCGTGACTCCGGCTACGAGGTGGACGCCTCCCAGATCCTGGTGACCAACGGCGGCAAGCAGGCGATCTACGAGGCGTTCGCCGCGATCCTCGACCCGGGCGACGAGGTCATCGTCCCGGCCCCGTACTGGACCACCTACCCGGAGTCGATCCGCCTCGCCGGCGGCGTCCCGGTGGAGGTCGTGGCCGACGAGACCACCGGCTACCGCGTCTCGGTGGAGCAGCTGGAGGCGGCCCGCACGGAGCGGACCAAGGTCGTCCTCTTCGTCTCCCCGTCGAACCCGACCGGCGCCGTCTACAGCGAGGCCGACGCCGAGGCGATCGGCCGCTGGGCCGTCGAGCACGGCCTGTGGGTCCTCACCGACGAGATCTACGAGCACCTGGTCTACGGCGACGCGAAGTTCACCTCGCTGCCGGCGCTCGTCCCCGAGCTGCGCGACAAGTGCATCGTCGTCAACGGCGTGGCGAAGACGTACGCGATGACCGGCTGGCGCGTCGGGTGGATCGTGGGCCCGAAGGACGTCGTGAAGGCCGCGACGAACCTCCAGTCGCACGCGACCTCCAACGTCTCCAACGTGGCCCAGGTCGCCGCCCTCGCCGCCGTCTCCGGGAACCTGGACGCGGTCGCCGAGATGCGCACCGCCTTCGACCGGCGCCGCCAGACGATCGTGCGGATGCTGAACGAGATCGACGGCGTCTTCTGCCCGACCCCGGAGGGCGCGTTCTACGCGTACCCGTCGGTGAAGGAGCTGATCGGCAAGGAGATCCGCGGCAAGCGCCCGCAGAGCTCCGTCGAGCTGGCCGCGCTGATCCTGGACGAGGCCGAGGTCGCGGTCGTCCCGGGCGAGGCCTTCGGCACCCCCGGCTACCTGCGCCTGTCGTACGCGCTCGGCGACGAGGACCTGGTGGAGGGCGTGTCCCGGATCCAGAAGCTGCTGGCCGAGGCCCGCGACTGACCCCGTCGTGAGGACGGGCCCCGGTTCCGCTGGAACCGGGGCCCGTTTTTGCGTTCGGGCGGGTATCGATCGGGGAATCGCCGTGCATACCGCCATTCGGGTAAGGCAGGATCGGCCAATGGAGCACCCCCGCGATCTCACCCTGCTGCCCAAGGCCCACCTGCACCTGCACTTCACCGGTTCGATGCGGCCCTCGACCCTCCTCGAACTGGCCGACAAGTACGGGGTGCACCTGCCGGAGGCCCTGAAGAGCGGTACGCCTCCGCAGCTGCGGGCCACCGACGAGCGCGGCTGGTTCCGCTTCCAGCGGCTGTACGACATCGCCCGCTCCTGCCTGCGCGCGCCCGAGGACATCCGCCGGCTGGTCCGGGAGGCGGCGCAGGAGGACGTGCGGGACGGTTCCGGGTGGCTGGAGATCCAGGTCGACCCGACCTCGTACGCTCCGCACCTCGGCGGCCTGATCCCGGCCCTGGAGATCATCCTGGACGCCGTCGACGCGGCCTCCCGGGAGACCGGCCTCGGGATGAGGGTGCTGGTCGCCGCGAACCGCATGAAGCACCCGCTGGAGGCCCGCACGCTGGCGCGGCTGGCGGTGCGGTACGCGGACCGGGGCGTGGTGGGCTTCGGGCTCTCCAACGACGAGCGCCGGGGCATGGCCCGCGACTTCGACCGGGCCTTCGCGATCGCCCGCGAGGGCGGCCTCCTCGCGGCCCCGCACGGCGGCGAGCTGACCGGCCCCGCCTCCGTGCGCGACTGCCTGGACGACCTGCTGGCCTCCCGCGTCGGGCACGGCGTGCGGGCCGCCGAGGACGAGCGGCTGCTGCGGAAGCTCGCGGAGCGGGGCGTGACGTGCGAGGTGTGCCCGGCGTCGAACGTGGCCCTGGGCGTCTACGAGAAACACGAGGACGTGCCCCTGCGCGCCCTCTTCGAGGCGGGCGTCCCGATGGCCCTGGGCGCCGACGACCCCCTCCTCTTCGGCTCCCGCCTGGCCGCCCAGTACGAGATCGCCCGCCGCCACCACGGCTTCACGGACGCGGAGCTGGCGGAGCTGGCCCGGCAGTCGGTCCGCGGCTCGGCGGCCCCGGAGGGCGTCCGGAAGGGGCTGCTGGCGGGGATCGACGGCTGGCTGGCTAGCTGAGGCCGCGGATCAGGGTGCGGGCGATCCCGCGCGCGAAGTCGTCGAGCGACTGCGGCGGCCGGCCCTCCGGGGTCGCCTCGTAGGCGAACGCCCGCTGCACGCAGGCCCCGAGGAGGAGCGCGGCGGCCGCCCGCGGGTCGGCGTCCGAGCCGATGCGGCCGTGCTGCTGCTCGGCCCGCAGATAGGCGGCGAGTCCCTCGATCGGCCGGTGCGGGCCGGCGCCGAGTTCCCGCATGCCGGCGTCGTGGCGGGCCTTGAGCCGGGGCTCGGCGTAGAGCGAGGCGGCGATCGGGAAGGTCTGTTCGTAGAAGAGGGCGGCCTGCCGGGCGATCTCGGTGAGGTTCGCCTCGACCGTGCGTCCGCCGGGGTCGACGGCGAGCGTCTCCAGGAGGTCGCCGAGCCGGGGCAGCCGTTCCGTGAGGACGGTGAGGAAGAGCTGCTCCTTGCTGGTGAAGTGCTTGTAGAGCGCCGCCTCCGAGCAGCCCGCCGCCCGGGCGATCTCCTTGGTGGTGGTGCGGGCGAGCCCCACGGTGCCCATGAGCTCGCGCGCGGCGTCGACGATCCGGACCCGGGTCGGCTTCTGTTCCATGCATCCTCCACTGACGCTTGACGCGTGAGTGAGTATCCACCCACCCTGAGGTGAGTGAGTACTCACCCACCTACTCGGGAGGCCGTGTCATGAAGCTCACCGTCTTCGGTGCGACCGGCGGTGTCGGCCGGGAGATCGTCCGCCAGGCCCTGGAAGCGGGCCACGAGGTCACGGCGGTGGTGCGGGATCCCGCACGGTTCGCGGTGACCGGGGAACGCCTCGACGTCTTCCGCGCCGACCTCACCGACGCCGGGGCGCTGCGCCCCGCGGTGGCCGGCCGGGACGCGGTCCTCTCCGGCCTGGGCGCCCGCAACCGCGCGGACGCGGCCACCGGGATCGCGGCCCGGCTGACGCGTCCGGTGCTCGCCGCGATGGGCGCCGAGGGCGTGCGGCGGCTCGTCGTGGTCAGCGCGGCCCCCGTGGGGCCCGCGGCGGAGGGGGACGGCCTGCTGGACAGGGCCGTCCTCGCGGTGGTCGGCGGCGTCCTGAAGGACGTCTACACCGATCTGCGGGTCATGGAGGCCGAGCTGGCCGCGAGCGCCACCGACTGGACCTCGGTCCGGCCGCCCAAGCTGACCGACAGGCCGGTCACCGGCCGGTACCGCACGGTCGTCGGCGGCACGCCGCCCCGGGGCCGCACGCTGGCCCGCGCGGACGTGGCCCACGCGATGCTGGCGGTCGTCGACGACCCGTCGACCGTCCGGCAGGGCGTGGGCGTCGCCTACTAGGCCCTCCCTTCCGGATCGGGCCGAGCCCGGCGGATCCGGAAGGAGACGCCCTAGAGCCGCACTCCGACCGTCACCGGCTCGTTGACGAGGGTGACGCCGAAGGCGTCACGGACCCCGGCGACGACCTCGCGGGCCAGGGCCAGCAGGTCCTCCGTGGTGGCCTCGCCTCGGTTCGTCAGGGCGAGGGTGTGCTTGGTGGAGATGCGGGCGGGGCCGGAGCCGTACCCCTTGGTGAAGCCGGCCCGGTCGATGAGCCAGGCCGCGGAGGTCTTGGTGCGGCCCTCGCCGGCCGGGTAGGCGGGCGGGGCGACCTCGGGGCCGAGCCGGTCGGCCACGCGCGTGAGGAAGGTCTCGTACTCCGCCGCCGTGAGGATCGGGTTGGTGAAGAAGGAGCCGGCGGACCAGGTGTCGTGGTCCTCGGCGTCGAGGACCATGCCCTTGCCCGCGCGCAGGCGCAGGACGGTCTCACGCGCGCGTGCGAGCGGCACGCGGTCGCCGGCCTCGACGCCGAGGGCGCGGGCGGTCTCCGGGTAGGCGATCGGCGCCGACATCCCGTCCGCGTCCTCCAGGTCGAAGCGGACCCGCAGCACGACGTACCGCTCGGGGTGCTCCTTGAAGAGGCTGTGCCGGTACGAGAAGGCGCACTCGGCGTTCGTGAGGGTGACCGTCTCCTCGGCGCGGCGGTCGTAGGCGACGACCTCGGCGATGGTGGCGGAGACGTCCTGCCCGTACGCGCCGACGTTCTGGATCGGGGTGGCGCCGGACGAGCCGGGGATGCCGGCCAGGCACTCGACGCCGGCCAGCCCGGCCTCCACGGTCCGCGCGACGGCGTCCGTCCAGACCTCGCCGGCGGCGAGCTCCAGGCGGGTCCCGTCGAGGGAGCAGCCGGTGGTGGCGATGTGCAGCGCGGTGCCCTCGAAGCCCTTGTCCCCGATGACCAGGTTGGAACCGCCGCCGATGACGAGCAGCGGGGTGCCGGACGCGTCGGCCTCGCGGACCGTGGCGATCACCTCGTCGTCGGTGGTGGCCGTGACGAGCCGGGTGGCGGGGCCGCCGAGCCGGAAGGTGGTCAGGGGGGCGAGGGGGGCGTCCTTGAGCTGCTGCACGGGCCCAGGGTACTTACCCCGGGGGGCAAGTACCCTTCGCGGCCGTCAGGCCAGGCGTACGACCGCCCGGCTCATGCCCAGCACCTTCTGGCCCGCGCTGGTCGCCGTCAGGTCCACCCGCACCCGCTGGTCGTCCAGCTTGGCGGCGACCTTGGCGGAGACCTCGATCACGGCGCCGGCGTCGTCGTTCGGGACGACGACCGGCTTGGTGAAGCGGACGCCGTACTCGACGACGGCGGCGGGGTCGCCGGCCCAGTCGGTGACGACGCGGATCGCCTCGGCCATGGTGAACATGCCGTGGGCGATGACGTCCGGGAGCCCGACCTCGACGGCGAACTTCTCGTTCCAGTGGATGGGGTTGAAGTCCCCGGAGGCGCCCGCGTACCGGACGAGGGTGGCGCGGGTCACGGGGAAGGTCTGCGCGGGCAGCTCGGTGCCGACCTCGACCTCGTCGTAGGCGATCTTCGCGGTCATGGTCAGGCCTCCTCGGGGGCGCGGGAGACGAGCTTGGTCCAGGCGGTGACGACGTGCTCGCCGGACTCGTCGTGGACCTCGCCGCGGATGTCCAGGATGTCGTTCCCGGCCAGCGACTTGATCGCCTCGATGGTGGAGGTGACCGAGAGGCGGTCGCCGGCGCGGACGGGCCGGGTGTAGGAGAACTTCTGGTCGCCGTGGACGACGCGGCTGTAGTCGAGGCCGAGCTGCGGGTCCTCGATGACCTGGCCGGCCGCCTTGAACGTGATGGCGAACACGAAGGTCGGCGGAGCGATCACATCGGGGTGGCCGAGTTCCTTGGCCGCCTCCGCGTCGGTGTACGCCGGATTCGCGTCGCCGATCGCCTCGGCGAATTCGCGGATCTTCTCGCGGCCGACCTCGTAGGCCGCGGTGGGCGGATAGGTCCGGCCCACGAAGGACTGGTCGAGCGCCATGGCCTCGATACCTCCTGCTGGATCTGTTGCGACAAACGCCACGAGGCCGCCCCCTGGTGGGGGCGGCCTCGTGAACGAGCCTGATTAACGCGTCTCGCGGTGCGCGGTGTGCGAGTTGCAGCGGGGGCAGTGCTTCTTCATCTCAAGACGGTCCGGGTTGTTACGCCGGTTCTTCTTGGTGATGTAGTTCCGCTCCTTGCACTCCACGCAGGCCAGCGTGATCTTCGGGCGGACGTCGGTGGCAGCCACGTGAGTGCTCCTTGACGGACGGATGGGATGGATGAACGCATGAAAGAGTAGCCGATCGCAGGACCGACCCCACAATCGGCTACCGTGTGTAGCGGTGACCGGACTTGAACCGGTGACACAGCGATTATGAGCCGCTTGCTCTACCGACTGAGCTACACCGCTTTGATGTCGGTAGCCCCGCCCGAAGGCGGGATTCCCTACACCAGAGCCCCAATACGGAATCGAACCGTAGACCTTCTCCTTACCATGGAGACGCTCTGCCGACTGAGCTATTGGGGCGAGCGAGGAAGACATTACACGGTCTCCGGCCCATCACCCAAATCCGTTTGGCGAAGGGGGTCCGCACCGCCCCGTACGCCACTCGTGGACTCATCGGTACGACTATTGCGCTCCTCCTCGAAGGCGGCCCCGCCCGCCCCTAGGCTCTGCCCCACGCTGCGTGATCTCGATCTTGGTGACTTGGTGAGGAGCCCGATGTCGGCCGACAGCAAGCAGCCCCGTCCGCCTTCCGACGACGCGGGCGGCGCGGCGACCGAGGGCGCGAACGCGCTCCTGCTGTCGAACGCACGGCTGACCGACGGACGGACCGTGGACGTGCGGCTGGTGCGCGGCCGGATCGAGGCCGTCGGCACCGCGGGGAGCCTGAGCACGGCCGGCGTCCGGGTGGACCTGTCCGGCTACCTGCTGCTGCCGGCGCCCGCCGAGCCGCACGCCCACGCCGACACGGCGCTCTCGGCCGACCTCCCCGGCCCGGTCTCGTACGCCCCCGAGGACGTGCAGCGGCGGGCCACCGAGGCGGCGCTGCTCCAGCTCGGCCACGGCGCGACCGCGCTGCGGGCCCAGGTGCGGATCGGCGACGTGCACGCCCTCGGGCCCCTGGAGGCCGTCCTCCAGGCCCGGCGGTCGCTGCGCGGCCTGACGGACCTCACGGCGGTGGCGGCGCCGCGGCTGCTGACCGGGGTCGCGGGCGCGGACGGGCTCGCGCTGCTGCGGGACGCCGTGAAGATGGGCGCCGGGGTGGTGGGCGGCCGCCCGGACCTGGACCCGGACCCGGCGGGGTACGTGGAGGCGGTCCTGGAGGTGGCGGCCGAGCACGGGGTGCCGGTGGACCTGCACACGGACGGGGACGACCCGGCGCGGCTCGCCCGCTTCGCGGCCATGGTCGGCGGACTGCGGCCCGGGGTGACGATCGGCCCGTGCGCGGGGCTCGGGCGGCTCCCGGAGGACGTGGCGGGCCGGGCGGCGGACCGGCTGGCGGCGGCGGGCGTGACGGTGGTGTGCCTGCCGCAGGGCGGCTGTACGGGGACCGAACGGCGGGGTACGGCCCCGGTGCGGCTGCTGCGCTCGGCGGGGGTGCGGCTCGCGGCGGGCGGCGGGGCGCTGCGGGACGCGGCGAACCCGGTGGGGCGCGGGGACCCGCTGGAGGCGGCCTTCCTGCTGGCCTCCCTCGAAGGGCTGGATCCGGAGGAGGCGTACGGGGCCGTGAGCACCCGGGCGCGGGAGGCGATGGGCCTTCCGGAGGTACGCGTGGAGGCGGGCTTCCCGGCGGAGCTGCTCGCGGTGCGGGGCGACCGGATGGCGGGCGTGCTGTCGCTGGCGTACAGCCGGATCGTGGTGCACCGGGGGCGGGTGGTGGCGCGGACCAGCGCGGTGCGGGAGTACTGCGACTCGGCGGCGGCGCTCGACCTGCCGCGCCAGGCGCGGACGGATCCGGGAGGCCCGGCGGCCCGCTGAGTCGTACGGTCGGGGTATGCGCATCGTCATCGCTGGTGGACACGGTCGGATCGCCCTGCGCCTGGAGCGGCTGCTCTCGGCGGGCGGACACGAGGCGGTCGGGCTGATCCGCCGCCCCGAGCAGGCGGAGGACCTGCGGGCGGCGGGCGCGGAGCCCGTCGTGCTCGATCTGGAGTCGGCGCCCCTGGAGGAGGTCGCGGAGGTCCTGCGGGGCGCGGACGCGGCCGTCTTCGCGGCGGGCGCGGGCCCCGGCAGCGGGGCGGCCCGCAAGGACACGGTGGACCGGGGGGCGGCGGTCCTGTTCGCGGACGCGGCGGAGCGGGCGGGCGTCGGGCGCTTCCTGGTCGTCTCGTCGATGGGCGCGGACGCCCGGCACACGGGCGACGACGTCTTCGACGTCTACCTGCGGGCGAAGGGCGCCGCGGACGACGCGGTCCGGTCCCGCCCGGGGCTGGAGTGGACGGTCCTGCGCCCCGGCATGCTCACCGACGACGCGGGCACGGGCCTGGTCCGCCTGGAGGCCCGCACGGGCCGCGGTCCGATCCCCCGCGACGACGTCGCGGCCGTCCTCGCCGAACTGGTGGACTCCCCCGGCACGGCCGGCCTGACCCTGGAACTGGTCGCGGGCTCGACCCCGGTCACGGTCGCGGTGAAGGACGTGGCCGGCAACTGACCGCCCGCCCCGACACGCGGACAGCACGAAGAAGGTCCCCGGTGCGAACACCGGGGACCTTCTTCAGTGTGGCGACGCCAGGATTCGAACCTGGGTAGGCTAAGCCGACGGATTTACAGCCTTCTCCTGTGCACCTCAGCAGAGGTGTTCTGACCTGCGAGGCAGTGAAGTTCAGCCCTGTCGGCCGTCACACTCGGCCACACCTCGTCCTGATCTTGGCCCGAAGGCTCCGCCCAGCCTCGGCACCCTCGAACCTGGGCAACAGGCCCGGCAGCCGGGCCTGTTGCGACCGGTTCACAGCGTCGCTACGCTCACCAAGAGCCCCTCGGGTCAGATCTGAGGTCGGCGCAGCTCAACTGCCAGCTGGACCCGGAAGGCGATCAGGAAGGCGACCGGAAGCACGAGCTCCGGAAACTTGTCCTCACACACCGAGAAGGCCCCGGCCCCAGCGCCGACCAGGAAGAGGGGAAGCTGGCGGGGGGTCACCCGGACGTGAAGCACGGGAAGTACCATAGTTTTCTCCATCAGTGCCGTGAGCGGTCATCGCGTCTGCTAATACGCCGATGGAGCCAGGGGCCGTCCTTTGCAGAGGGCGGCCCCATTCGGCGTTTCGCTCGGTTATGTTGACACGGATCTTCAGCCGGACACAACTTCCCAGCTAAACGGCACGATGGCCTTTCCGTGGCGATGCCGAGCCGCCGAACCGGACACCTTCCGAATCTACCGGAAGGACCTGTTCCATATTTTGCTTAGTGGCCTTCTCGAATCTCGCGCTCCATGCCGCGCCATCCACCTCGCCACACCCAGCCTTGGCTAGCAAGGCGCCAACAGCGTTCCACCCTCCCCAGCAGCTTGGGCTGCGCACCTGAGGTACAGCGGCCCAACCAGGAAGCTAGCCAGTGGCGGTTGCACTGAAGCGCGCCGCCAGCCGTGCTCGGCGCCTCCGACCTGCAAGGGTTCCCCACCGCAGCCCAGCCTGACCCCTTCGCTGCAAGGATCCAGCGATGGTCGCACCGTTTCCGCCCCAACAGTCGGACCCAACGAGCACAGATTCCACCCAACGATTCAGCATTGGGAAGCACACTTTCCGCCCCAACAATCAGACCCAACGAGCACAGATTCCACCCAACGATTCAGCATTGGGAAGCACACTTTCCGCCCCAACAATCAGACCCAACGAGCACAGATTCCACCCAA